>DATMWM010000091.1:0-15004 GCA_035562535.1 Rhodocyclaceae bacterium
CACCAACAACGTGCTGCTCATCGTGGCGGCCGGTTCGGTGATGCTCGGCACGCTCTACCCGCTGTTCCTGGACGCGATGGGGCTGGGCAAGCTTTCCGTGGGGCCGCCGTACTTCGAGGCGGTGTTCGTGCCGCTGATGGCCCCGCTGGTGTTCCTCATGGGCATCGGGCCGATGGCGCGCTGGAAGCAGGCCAGCCTGCCGGACCTGTGGACCCGGCTCAAGTGGGCGCTGGCGGTGGCGCTGGTCAGCGCCGCCTCGCTGCCCTTCTTGATGGGGAGTTGGAAGCCCATGGTGGCCTTCGGAATGCTGCTCGCGTTCTGGGTGATCGCCGCCAGCATGGCCGCGCTGATCGGCCGGGTCCGCCAGACCGAGGCTCAGGGCAGAAGCGTGTTCGCCCGGATGCGCACGATCCCCAGGTCGTTCTACGGCATGCTGTTCGCGCACATCGGGGTCGGCGTATTCATCATCGGCGTGACCATGGTCAAGGGCTACGAGACCGAGAAGGACGTGCGCATGCTGGTCGGCGACACCACCGAGGTCGGCGGCTACACCTTCCGCTTCATGGGCGTGCGCGAGGTCCAGGGGCCGAACTACGTGGCCATGCGCGGCACCCTGGAGGTGAGCCGCGAGGGCGGCCCGGCGACGATCATGTCTCCGGAAAAGCGCGTCTACAACGTGCAGCGCATGCCGATGACCGAGGCAGCCATCGGCCGCACCATCTTCCGCGACCTGTACGTTTCCATGGGCGAGCCGGTGGGTCAGGACGCCTGGGTGATCCAGATCCGCAGCAAGCCGCTGGTCAACTGGATCTGGGTCGGCTGCATCATCATGGCGCTGGGCGGGCTGCTGGCCGCGACCGACCGCCGTTACCGGCTGGCGGTGCGCCGGGAACAGGCCGCGGCGGCGGCGCCGAAGCCGCAGACCGTGGCTGCCGCAGCCGCCCGTTGATCGTAGAAGAACCGACATGAACCGTTTCCTGCTGCCGCTGGGCATCTTCATCGTCCTGGTGATCTTCCTGGCCATCGGCCTGAATCTCAACCCGCGCGAGGTGCCTTCGCCGCTGATCGACAAGCCGGCGCCGACCTTCCTGGTGCCGCAGTTGCACGACGCCGCCAAGACGATCTCGGAGAAGGACCTGCAGGGCAAGGTCTGGCTGTTCAACGTCTGGGCCTCCTGGTGCGTGTCCTGCCGCCAGGAGCACCCGGTGCTGGTCGATCTGGCCAAGAAGAACGTGGTGCCGATCTACGGCCTGAACTACAAGGACGCGCGCGAGGACGGCATACGCTGGCTGGAGCAGTTCGGCAATCCCTATACCGCGTCGGCCTTCGATCGCGACGGCCGGGTCGGCATCGACTACGGCGTCTATGGCGTGCCGGAGACCTTCGTGATCGACAAGAGCGGCACGATCCGCTACAAGCACATCGGCCCCCTGACCCAGGAGGCGGTGGACAAGAAAATCCTTCCGTTGGTGCAGGAACTCAATGCCAAGTCTTAGAACCTTGTTGCTCGCGGCGCTGCTCGCGGCGACGCCGCTCGCCCACGCCGGCGAGGCCGCCCCGGCGGTCGACGATCCGGTGCTGGAAAAGCGCGTCCTGAAACTCTCCGAGGAGTTGCGCTGCCTGGTCTGCCAGAACCAGACGATCGCCGATTCCCACGCCGAACTGGCCGTCGACCTGAAGAACCAGATCCGCGAAAAGCTGAAAGCCGGCATGAGCGAGACCGAGGTGAAGCAGTACATGGTCCAGCGCTACGGCGACTTCGTGCTCTACCGGCCGCCGGTGAAGACCACCACCTGGTTCCTCTGGTTCGGCCCGTTCGCGCTGCTGCTGATCGGCGTGGCGGCGCTCTTCCTCAAGCTGCGCAAGCGCGCCGCCCGCGTCGCACAGGGCGGGCTGTCCGAGGCCGACCACCAGCGCGCGATGGCGCTGCTGAACGCAGAAGAAAAGAGAGAAGGCGCATGACCCTATTTTGGATCATCGCCGGCCTGCTGATGGCCGGCGCGCTGGTGTTCGTCGTGCCGCCGCTGCTCGGAGGACGTCGGCGCAGGGCCGGCCCGGGTACCCGGGAGCAGGCGAACGTACAGATCTTGCGGGATCAGCTGCGGGAACTCGACGCCGACGTCGCCGCCGGCACGATCAGCCGCGACCAGTTCGAGCAGGCCAGGCGCGAGATCGAGCAGCGGGTGCTGGAGGACGGCGCCGGCGAGCCGACGGCTGTCGCCGCAGGAGGCCACGGCCGCATCGCCGCCGTCGTGGTGGGCATCGCGATTCCCGTGCTGGCGGTGGCGATCTACCTCGTCCTGGGCAGTCCCAAGGCGCTGGATCCGAAGGTGGCGGCCGCCCGCCCGGCGCAGGAGCAGCAGGCGCACGAAATCACCCCGGAGCAGATCGCGGCCATGGTCGAGAACCTCGCCGAGCGCATGAAGGCGAATCCGGACAACGTCGAGGGCTGGGTGATGCTGGCGCGCTCGTACAACGCGATGCAGCGCTTCCCCGAGGCGGCGCAGGCCTATGCCCAGGCGATCCAGAGGGTGCCGGACAACGCGCAGTTGCTGGCCGACTACGCCGACGTGCTGGCCATGGTGCAGGGTCGCAAGCTGGAAGGCGAGCCGGAAAAGCTGATCAAGCGCGCGCTGGAGGTCGATCCGAACAACCTGAAGGCGCTGCTGCTCGCCGGGACGGTGGCCTTCGACAGGCAGGACTTCAAGCAGGCGGCGGCGCACTGGGAGAAGGCCCGGGGCATGGTGCCGCCCGAGTCCGACTTCGCCCGCTCGATCGGCAACAGCATCGCCGAGGCCAGGCAGAAGGGCGGCCTGGCTGCCGCCGCGCCCGTGGCCTCGCCCGCCGCCGCAGCGCCGGCCCAGGCGAGCGCCAGGATCTCCGGCACGGTCCGGCTCGCGCCCGGTCTGGCGGCCAAGGCCGGCCCCACCGACACGGTCTTCGTCTTCGCGCGCGCGCCCTCGGGGCCGCGCATGCCGCTCGCCATCGTGCGCAAGCAGGTCAAGGACCTGCCGCTGGAGTTCTCCCTGGACGATTCGATGGCCATGGCGCCGAACATGCGGCTGTCGAACTTCCCCCAGGTCGTCGTCGGCGCGCGGGTGAGCAAGGCCGGCAGCGCGACACCCCAGCCCGGCGACCTCGAGGGCGCTACCCAGCCGGTCGCGGTCGGCAGCAGCGGCGTGGCGGTGACCATCGAGTCCGAGGTCAAGTAGTACGCGGGCGGGCCACCCGGCCCGCCGTTCCCGATTCCGAGAGTTCGGGCGCCCATATTCCCGAATTCGGGAAGGGCGCCCGTCGCCGGCGGCCACCCGGTCGATCAGGCGGCCTCGTCGCGGTAGAATCGTCGCCGGTCTCCGAACTCGCGGGTGTCGGCATGTCGGCTCGATCCCTGATCCTGCTTTTTTCCGCAGCCTTTGCGGCCGCCGCGGCGCCTGCGCAGGACGACGACATCCGCAGGCTCACTGAGGAGGCGCGCAAGCTGGCGGGCGACCTCGTCGCGCAGGTTCGCGGCGAGGTGGCCAAGGAGATGGAACATGGCGGTCCGCTGCGCTCGGTGATCGTCTGCAAGTACAGCGTGCCCGAAATCACCTCGGCGCTGTCGCGCAAGTCCGGCATGCACGTGTCTCGGGTCAGCCTCAGGGCGCGCAACCCGTCCCTGAGCTGGCCGGACGCCTGGGAGCAGAAGGTGCTGATGGATTTTGACCGCCGTGCGGCCCAGGGCGAGAAGGTGGAGAGCATCGAGCACGTCGAGGTGGTCACCGAACCCCAGGGCCGCTTCCTGCGCTACATGAAGGCGATCCCCACTGCGGCAGCCTGCCTGACCTGCCACGGCCCGGCGGAAAGTCTGTCCGATGCCATGAAGGCGCAGATCGCCGGCGAGTACCCCCACGACAAGGCGACCGGCTACGCGGTCGGCCAGGTGCGCGGGGCCGTTACGGTCAAGCGACCGCTCTAGCGGCCAGGCGACGGGTGTTCCAGCGGATCGGGAAATGCATGGCCGCGGCAGCAGCGGCGCTGCTCCTGTGCGCCTGCGCCGAGCGTCCCGCGCCACTGCGTACCGGGGCCGACTTCCCGCCGCTCGCGCTGCCCCGGCTCGACGACAACCCGGCGGCGGAGGCGCGTCCGCCGGGCCGGCCGGCACTGGTCGTGTTCTGGGCCACGTGGTGCCCGCCCTGTCGCGAGGAGATGCCCAGCCTGCAGCGTCTTTCCGACGCCTTCCCGGATCGCCTGGCGGTGGTCGGCGTGAGCGTGGACGACGATGCCAACCTGGCCCGCGAATTTCTGCTCCGCCACGGCATCCGCTTCCCGATCCAGCTCGACGCGGACCGGGAGCAGTCGCGGCGACTGCAGGTGCCGGGGTTCCCGACGGCGGTGCTGGTCGGCGGCGACGGGCGCATCGCCGCGGTGATCGTCGGCGGCAGGGACTGGGCCACCGAGGCGTCGATGGCCGAACTGGAGCGCCTGCTTGGAGTGACGCGGGGCGGCGGCTCGGCCGCGCCCGGCTGATACCGCTTACCGCTGGGTCGTGTGGGCGTCGGCCCCGCTGACGAAGTTCTGCGCCTCCCTGTGGCCGAGCGCCGCCGCCCGGCGGATCCAGGCGAGCCCCTCGTCCTGGCTCTGGACGACGCCCTTGCCGGCCAGGAACATCAGGCCCAGCGCGTACTGGCCGTCCTTGTGGCCGGCCCGGGCGGCCTCGAAATACCACTTCACCGCCTCGACGTCCGCATCCGCCGTGAGCTTGTGGGTCTCGGCGCCGAAGGTATAGACATTGCCCAGCTGGTACATGGCGTCGAGATTGCCCTGCGCCGCGCTGCGCTTGAGCCAGAACACCGCCTGCTGCTCGTCCTCCTTCACGCCGTTGCCGAAGTAATACATCAGCCCGAGCTTCAACTGGGCGATCGAGTCCCCGTTGTTCGCCAGCGGCTGCAGCAGCGCTGCGGCTTTCTTGTAATTTCCCGAGTCGTAGGCGGTCAGCGCATCGCCGAGCGGATCCGCGGCGAGCGCAGACGCGCCGGCGAGCAGGGTTAGAGCGAGCATGGCAGCTCTGAGCATGACGGTTTTCCCCCTGAACCTGTTAAGCTAAACGGAATCAATTGCATTGTGCACGGGGCGGCGCGATCGTGCCAGCGGAAACTGGCAGCGCCGCCGTTTTTCGGCCCGGACGCAAAGGCGCCCCGGCCGATTGTGGCCATTCCTGAGGGCGCAAGCAATAACTGCACCGCAGCTCTGACGCGTGGATTGGAAAGATGGAGCATCGATCGACCCAGGAACCTGCCGAAGAGGCGCAGCCGGAAAGCGCCCAGCCGCTGAGCCTGCGGCTGTCGCTGCGGGCCAAGGGCAGCCTGGTGCTGGTCGGGCTGGTGGTCTATGTGCTGCTGGTCGGCATGGTGATCACGGACAGCCGGCAGAAGCAGATGGCCATGGTCGAGGAACTGGAACGCACCCACCGTCTGGAGGAACTGCTGGTGCAGGTCAACATGTCCGTGGCCCGCGCGATCCTGACGGTCAACGAGAACTACATCGGCATCCCTCCGGAGGATGCCGTGCTGCCGGTGCGCATCGAAATCGACGCGGTGCTGGCCAACCTGACTGACCTGCGGACGCAGTTTCCGGCGCTGGAGAGGAACGTCGCCTCGATGCAGCACGACCTGGAGCATCTGCGCGACACGCCGGCGCGCGGCGACATGGCGGCGCTGCGCGGCGACCTGCACGAACTGGTGGTCGCGCTGGACTCGATCACCAAGGGCGTGCGCGAGGAGAAAACGCAGCTGCTCACGGGCTACCGCAGGGCGCAGGACGCCGTGACGATGGAGACCATCGTCTTCAGCCTGCTCGGGCTGATCGTGCTGGGCGCGGTCATCGGGCTGTTCTTCACCCGGCTGGCCTGGGACATCCGCAACGTCGCCGCCCGCGCGATGGACATCGTGCAGGGGTACCGGGGCGAGCAACTGGCGGTCACCCGGGGCGACGAGGTCGGGGAACTGATGGAAGCGCTCAACGCCACCCAGCGGGAGCTGCGCGCGCGCGAGGTCCAGCTGGAGCTGTCGCGCCAGCAGCATTTCCACAAGGAGAAGATGGTGGCCATGGGGTCGCTGGCCGCTGCGCTGGCGCACGAGATCAACAACCCGATCGCGGCGATCTGCGGGGTGGCCGAGTCGATCAGCGACGTGCGGCGCAGCCATCTGTGTCCGAACCAGGGCGTGGTCTGCCAGCCGGAGCTGATCCTGGAGCAGGCCAAGCGGGTGGCGCTGATCACCCGCCAGATCGCCGAGTTCACCGCGCCGCAGCCAGCCGAGGCGCAACTTCTCGACCTCAATTCCCTGGTGCGCAGCACCTGCAATTTCGTGACGTACGACCGGCGCTTCCGGAACATCGACCTGAAGACCGACCTGGATCCCCAGCTCCCGGCGCTGACCGGCGTGGGCGACCACCTGACCCAGGTGCTGATGAATCTGCTGATCAATGCCGCAGACGCGATGGACGGCGTGACCGGGCGCAAGCCGGCGATCCTGGTGGCCACCCGGTCGGACGGGGCCAAGGTCATCCTGAACGTGTCGGACAACGGGCACGGCATGAGCGAGGCCACGCGCAGCCGGGCGTTCGAGGAGTTCTATACGACCAAGCCGGCGGGCAAGGGCAGTGGGCTCGGGCTTGCCCTGTGCAAGAATCTGGTGGAGACTTCCGGCGGCTCGATTCGCCTGGATTCCCGCGAGGGCGCGGGAACCGCCGTCACCATCGAGCTGCCGCTCGCCTGGGAGCAGCGGGCCGCCGCCTGAAACCGGATCCGATCCATGCATGTGCTGGTCATCGATGACGAACCCGCCGTTCGGCAGATCCTTGCCGCCACGGTGACCCGCGCCGGCTATTCGGTGGACCAGGCTTCGGGCGTTGTCGAGGCCGCAGCCAAGCTCGCGCGCGGCGACGTCGACCTGGCTCTGTGCGACATCAAGATGCCGGACGGCGATGGCGTGGAGCTGGTGCGCAATACCCGCGCCGCGGGGATCGAGACGCTGTTCGTCATGGTCACCGCCTTCGCCTCGGTCGAGAACGCCGTGGAGGCGCTGCGGGCGGGCGCCAGCGACTACATCGTCAAGCCGGTGCGCGGCGAGGAGCTGAAGCACCGCCTGTCGCAGATGGAGGCCCTTTGCGGGCTGCGCGAGCAGAACAAGGTGCTGCGCAAGTTCGTCGCCGATTCCTCCTCGGGCATGTACCGCTCCATCTCGTCCGCGATGCTGCAGGTGGAGCGCCTGGCCACCAGGGTGGCGCCCACCGAGAGCACCGTGCTGATCACCGGCGAGTCGGGCACCGGCAAGGGCATGGTGGCCCGCATGATCCACGAGAACAGCAAGCGGGGCGACGCGGTGTTCCTGCCGGTGAACTGCAGCGCGATTCCCGAGCACCTGATGGAGGCGGAGCTCTTCGGCCACACCAAGGGGGCCTTCACCAGCGCCGACCGTGCGCGCAAGGGGCTGTTCCTGCAGGCGGACAAGGGCACGTTGTTCCTCGACGAGATCGGCGAACTGCCGCTGCACATGCAGACCAAGCTGCTGCATGCCATCGAGGACAAGGAGATCCGGCCGATCGGCGCGGAGCAGGGGCGTCGCGTGGATACCCGGATCGTGGCGGCCACCAACCGCAATCTCGAGGAGATGGTGCGGCTGGGCAAATTCCGCGAGGATCTTTTCTTTCGCCTGTCGATGTTCCACATCCACATCCCGCCGCTGCGCGAGCGTCAGGAGGACATCCGCGGGCTGATCCAGTTCTTCCTGAACAGCCTGCGCATGCAGTCGACCGCGGCCAGCCTGCTGGAGTTGGACCCGGAGGCGGAGGAGCTCCTGCTGGCCTACCACTGGCCGGGCAACGTGCGGCAGCTTGAGAACGTGATCACGCGGGCGCACATCCTGTCGGACGGCAACCGGATCACGGTCGGGGACCTGCCGGCGGACGTAGGCCGGGCGGTGGTGCCCGCATCGACGGCTGGCAAGGTAGTTGCTAAAGGTGGCTCCCTGCGGGATCAGTTGAGGGAGTTCGAGGCTGATATCATCCTGCGCGCGCTGGACGACGCCGGCGGCGACAGGCGGGCGGCTGCGCAGCGCCTGGGCATCGGGCTTTCGAGCCTGTACCGCAAGCTGGAAGAATTCGAATCGCTGGGCGTGACCCGCAGCGGCGCCGAGAACGGCGTCCAGAGTCATTGACGCCACACCTGTTCCGGACGGCTGATCTTGATAGGCAGAAAACCGAGACTGAACCCGCTTCGCTGGCTCCTTCCCGCAATCGCGATCGCGGTCGCGATGCCGCCTGCCTGGGCGGGGACGGAGGAAGACTATGCGGCCGGCGAGAAGGCGTATCGCGCGGGCGACGTGACCAGCGCCATGAGCCACCTGCGCAAGGCCGCGGATGCGGGGCACGGGAAGGCCCAGGCACGGCTCGCCGAGATCCTGGACGCTTCCGACTACAACGAGGAGGCCTTCGCCTACTACCGGAAGTCGGCCGACCAGGGCGATGTGGACGGGGTCTTCGGGCTGGCCAGCATGTATGCGGTCGGCGAGGGGACCAAGAAGGACCCGGCCGAGGCCTACAAGCTCTACGTGCTGGCGGTGGAGAAGGGGCATCCCCAGGCGTACATGGTGATCGCCAGCGCGTACATCTTCGGGCAGTTGGGGATCGACGAGGCCCGCCGGAACAGCGAGGAGGCCACCAGGTGGCTGAAACTCGCGGCGGACCGCGATTTCCTGCCGGCCGTCGAGGCGCTGGCCAAGGCATACAAGACCGGCGGCTTTGGCGTCGCTCCCGACGCGCAGCAGGCCGCCGACTGGGATGCGAAACTGAAGAAGCTGCGCAAGGACGGCGGCGCAGCCAAGAAGCCATAATCACTGGAGAATTCCGACCATGCGTATCCATGCACGTGCTCCCGGCGGGCTGCTCGCCGGCATCCTGGCAGGCCTGCTAGGCGCCGCGGCGCCGGTCGCGGCCGATGCTGCGGATCTGGCCAGCGGCAGCCAGACCTATCAGACGCGCTGCGTCGGCTGCCACGGCATGGGGGGCAGGGCAGTCAACCCGAACGCGCCCAATTTCATCGCCGGCGAGCGGCTGTCCCAGCCCGACATGGTGCTGATGATGTCGATCAAGACCGGCAAGACCAAGTGCCCGCCGTTCTTCGGCGTGCTGTCCGACAGGCAGTTGCTCGACGCGATCGCCTACATCCGGACCTTCCCCTCCCAACCCGCGCAGCCTGGCCAGCTGCGATGAGTTCCGGCAGATCGTTCCGCGCGGCCCTGGCCGCGGCGGCGATTGCGGTCGCCGGCGCCGCCTCCGCCCAGGCGCCGGGCCAGGACGCGCCCCAGGTGCTCGAGTCCTTCGAGGTGGGGAACAATACCTACGTGCGCTCCCTGGCGATCGAGCAGGGAACCACGCTGTGGGTCGGAACCTCGGGCGGCGTCAACGAGGTGGACCTGAAGACCGGCCAGTTGCGCAACACCTTCACCCGCAAGGACGGGCTGGCCAACGAGTACGTCTTCGGCATCGGCATCGACACGCAGGGCTACAAGTGGTTCGGCACCAACGCCGGCGGCGTCTCGCGCTACAAGGACGGCAAGTGGAAGACCTTCTTCCCGATGCACGGCCTGGCCGACTACTGGATCTACGCCTTCGCCAACGACAAGCAGGGCAACCTGTGGATCGGGACCTGGGCCGGCGCCAACCACGTAGACCTGAAGACCATGAAGTTCAAGACCTACGTGAAGGAACTGGTCAACGAGTGGGTCTACGGGATCGACGTCGACAAGGAGGGCCGCGTGTGGTTCGGCACCGAGGGCGGCGTTTCCCTGTACGACGGCAAGACCTGGAAGGCGTGGACGCACAAGGACGGGCTCGGCGCGCCGAACGTCGAGCAGCTTCCGGCCAGCCCGAACACCGGGCTGGGCACCCGGCAGCGGCACGACCTGTCGGTTGCCAGCGAGGGCGTGGCCACCTACAACCCGAACTATGTGTTCTCCATCCTCGCCGCGCCCGACGGCAACGTCTGGGCCGGCACCTGGGGCGGCGGCGTGTCGCGCTTCGACGGGAAGAAATGGACCAACCTGACGACCAGGGACGGGCTCGCCGGGAACATCGTCTACTCGATCGCCCGGGACGCCAAGGGCGTGTTCTGGTTCGGCACCAACAAGGGGGTGTCGCGCTACGACGGGCGCGGCTTCCGCAACTACACGCGCAAGGAAGGCCTGCTGGACGACAACGTCTATGCGATCGCCGTGACACCGGGGGGCGACGTATGGGTCGGCACCAAGCGGGGCGTGGCGCGCATCGGGCTCAAGTCCTGACGCGCCGGGCATGACAGGAGACGAAACGTGCAACTGACCCACAAGACCATCGCCCTCGCCCTCGTTGCGGTCGGCGTCCTGATCGCCGGCGCCTACACGCTCGGCAAGAAGCAGGCCGACCCGGTGCCGCCGGGCGCCCCGCAGGCCGAGGCGGCCGGCGGCGTGATGCCGGTCCAGGCCCAGGTGCCGCCGGCCCATCCTGCGGTTCCTGCCCCGGCGAATCCCCACGAGGGCAAGGTCGCGCCGGGCGAGCCGAGCGACAAGTTCTCGCATTTCCGGGTGGGCAACAAGAACGTCAAGGCGATCTATGCCGAGGGTCCGGTGGTATGGGTCGGCACCTCCGGCGGGGTGATCCGCTACGACACCGCCGCGGACAACTACAAGGTGTTCGACGCCCGCAACGGCCTGCTCTCGAACGGCATCTTCTACGTCGGCCGGATCAAGGGCATGCTGACCGTCGGGACCTACGGCGGCGGCATGTCGATGCTCGACGAGAAGGAAGGCAAGTGGGTCCATTACAACATCCCGGACGGCCTCGGCGACGCCTTCGTCTACGAGGTGATCGAGGCCTCGAACGGCGACATCTGGATCGCAACCTGGTCCGGGGTCAATCGCGTGCGCGGCGGCGCGCTGAAGGACCGGTCGAAGTGGGATCTGTACACCGTCGAGAACACCAAGGGCGGGGTGCCGAACGACTGGATCTACGGCCTGGCGGAAGGCAAGAACGGCGACATCTGGCTCGCCACCGAGGGCGGTCTGGCGCTGTTCCGCGACGGCAACTGGACCAACTGGAACCATGCCAAGGGCCTGGGCGCCCCGTTCGAGAAGGTGAAGAACGACATCGCCTTCAAGAACGATCCGGGCAAGGCGTCCACGCACCACGCCAAGCAGAAGGAAGAGATGGGCCTGCAGGACGTGAACGTGGCCTTCAACCCGAACTACATCGTCGCCCTGGAAGTGGACAAGCAGGGCGTGGTGTGGGCCGGCACCTGGGGCGGCGGGTTGGCGCGCTTCGACGGCAAGGCCTGGACGAACATCACCACGGCCGAGGGGCTGCCGGGCAACCATGTGTTCTCGCTGCACATCGACCCGGCCGGCCTGCTCTGGATCGGCACCAACAACGGCGTGGCGGTCCGCCAGGCCGACGGCAAGTTCAAGCTGCTGAACACCAACGACGGTCTGTTCGGCGACACGGTCTTCTCGATGACCACCGCGGCCGACGGCAGCAAGTGGATCGGCAGCTTCGGTGGCGTGGCCCACCTGACCGCCCAGTAGCACCGACTCCGCAAGTAGCCTGAGCGGCGACGGCCCGTCGCCGGCTCAGGGCTGCCCGGCCGCGGCGGGATTCGGCACCGAGTGGCAGCGGTCGCAGGAGAAGAAGGTGATGAAGGCCACGCGGTCGTGGCAGACGCCGCAGTAGCGCCCGCGGAAGATCTCGCCCATCGATATCGGATTCGCCCCCGCCTTCGGCTCGAAGATCGCCGGATGGCAGTTGCTGCAGTCCAGCCACAGCGTGTGCGAGCGGTGCGGGAACAGGACGTGCGGCATCTCCTTGGTGTTCTTCATCACCACGTCCAGGTCCATGGGCTGGATCGGGTGGCGCCCGTGCAGGTCCGCAAGCGGCTTGATCGCCCCGGTGGCGAGCGCCTTCATCCAGTCGACGTAGCCCTGCCTGTCCACCGGGAATCCGGCCAGCGACTCGTTGGCCTTCTGCAGCGTCGCGTAGTCCGGGTTCGCCCGGTCGTAGAACTTGTTCTGCTCGCTGACTTCGCCGCCGCTGCGCGTTGCGGGTTTCGGCGGTTCCGGCTTGCTTTCCGGCTGGGGCTCGGCAGGGACCTTTTCCTGTCCGGGTACCGGACGAAGGAATGCATGGATCGGACCGCCGCCCGGCGGCTCGGCGGCCTGTACCTGAATCGCAACGTTCGTCCCGGCCAGTGCAACGGCCGCGATGAGCGATTTCCCCCACTTGGGGCTGGACACGCGGGTCAAATGCCCAGGCGGTAGCGGCCCTGCCGGTTCTGCGGCGACGCGGTTCATCCAGGCATTCTCTCTCGGTCAGGCAGCGATGCGCAGCAACCGGCGTGCCACGCACGGAATACAGCAGGCACGCTGGCATGTTAATTGATATTTCCGGTCTACCGCGGCCGCACCGATCGGCCGGACATCCCAACCACAAGGGGTAGCGACCATGACAAACCGGATACTGATCGCGCTGCTCGGACTGCTCGTCCTTGCCGCCGAAAGCGCCGCCGCGCAGGCGGATCTGTCGTCAGCGGTAAACACAGCCGGCCGCCAGCGCATGCTCAGCCAGCGCATCGCCAAGGCCTATTGCCAGATCGCCCTCGGGGTCATGGTGCCGGAATCGCGCAGGCAGTTGCAGGACTCCGTCGCGCTGTTCGACGCCCAGCTCATCGAACTCGCGCCCCATGTCTCCGGCAGCGACGCGCGCTCGGCGACCGCGGACCTGGCCAGGCTGTGGGGACCCTACCGGATCCGCGCGACCGGGCCGGTGAGCCGCGAGGGCTGCGCCGAACTCACCGCGGCGAGCGATCCGCTGCTCGCCGCGGCCAACCGGCTCACCATTCTGATCGAAGCCCGCGCGAACACCACGCAGGCCCACCTGGTGAATGTCTCGGGCCGCCAGCGCATGGTGACCCAGCGGCTGGCCAAGCTCTACATGCTGCGCGCCACGGGCTACGACTCGCCGCAGTTGCGCAGCGACATGGAGAGCGCGACCGCGCTGTTCAGCGTCTCGCTCGCCGAATTGCAGCAAGCGCCGGAGAACACGCCACTGATCCGCGAGCAGTTGGACCGCGTCGCGCTGCAGTGGGAGTGGTTCCGCAGCGCCCTCGAGGAGGACGGCGAGGAGTCCTATCGCGCCCTGGTGGCGGAGGCGAGCGAATCGATCCTGCGCGACCTCGAACAGGTCACCAGCCTCTACCAGGGCCGCGCCGCCGAATAGGGGGCGACAGCCGTGCCGGCAATGCTGGCCGGCCTCGGGCATAATCGCCCGGACCCAACCATCATGAAGGGATGTCCGGGATGAGCGCGAGATCCAAGGCGCCGCTGCGCCGCATCGCGTCCGTACTCGCCGACAAGGCGATGCGCGACGAGCTGATCGGGCTGGCCGGCGCCGAAGGCGGCCTGCCGCGGGCCGCGCAGTACAGCATCGACACCCGGGCGCTCGCCGGCATGCTCGAGGCGGCCGAGCCGAGCGGGGAGCAGTTCGACAGCCGCCAGTTCTCCGAGGCGATCGTGCTCGAGGTGGCGCGGCCGGCGCTGCTGGTGCGCAACGATATGATCGAGGCGCCGCGCGCGGACACCTGGAAGAAGCGCCTGTCGCCCTACCAGGCGCAACTGGGCCGCGTGCTCAGATCGGTCGGCCGCATCGAGCTGTTCGACCACCCGGACTTCAGCTGGGTGGGCACCGGCTGGATGATCGCCGAGGGCGTGCTGGTGACCAATCGCCACGTCGCCAGGGAGTTCGCCTTGCGCGGACGCCGCGGCTTCGCCTTCGCCGAGACGCTGGAGGGCAAGCGCATCCGCGCCCAGGTCGACTTCAAGGAGGAGTACCGGGTCGGGCAGTCGCGCGAGGTGGCGGTCGACAAGATCCTGTACGTCGCCGAGGACGGGCCGGCCGAGCCCGACCTCGCCTTCCTGAAGATCTCGTCGAATGCCCCGCTGCCGCCGCCGCTGACGCTCGCGCCGGACAAGCTGGAACCCGGCGCCAGCATCGGCGTGGCCGGCTACCCGGCGCGCGACAGCCGCAACGATGCCAATGCCATGGTCAAGGTGTTCGGCGACATCTACAACGTCAAGCGCTTCTCCCCGGGCCAGGTCACCGCCGCGAACCCGCGGATGTGGCATTTCGAGCACGACTGCTCGACGCTGGGCGGCAATTCGGGCAGCGCGGTGGTGCAGATCGAGACCGGCGCCGTGCTCGGGCTGCATTTCGGCGGCAGCTTCCGCCACGCCAACTATGCGGTGCGCGCCGACGTGCTGAAGAAGTTCCTGCCGAAGACCGGCATCAAGGTCTCGCCTTCGCGGACGAAGCCGCAGCCCCAGCCGGCCGCCGGCCTGGCCGAGAAGCGCCAGCCGGCGAGCGCCTATGCCGGGCGCACTGGCTACGATCCGGCGTTCCTCGGCCGGGGAAAGCTTGCCGTGCCGCTGCCCAGGGTGCGCGACAGCGGCCTCGTGCTCACGCTTGCGGACGGCAAGCCGGCGCTCGCCTACACGCACTTCTCGGTCGTCATGCACGCCCTGCGGCGGCTGCCGATCCTCACCGCGGTGAACATCGACGGCAGGCAGCGCCGCTTCATCGTGCGCAAGGCCGGCCAGAACTGGTACGTCGATCCGCGCCTGCCGCGCGCCGCCCAGGTCGGCAACGAGTTCTACGGGCCGACCAACTTCGACCGCGGGCACATGGTGCGCCGCGAGGACCCGGTCTGGGGCGCGGAGGAGGAGGCGGCCGCGGCGAACGAGGACAGCTTCCACTACACCAACGCCTGTCCCCAGCATCCGGACCTGAACCAGAAGACCTGGCTGCAACTGGAGAACTACATCCTGGACAACGCCGACGTGCGCGACCTGCGGGTGTGCGGCTTCACCGGGCCGGTGCTGGCGCCAGGCGATCCCGAGATGCACGGCGTGCAGGTGCCGCTGCAGTTCTGGAAGGTGGCGGTGGT
>DATMWM010000092.1:0-29035 GCA_035562535.1 Rhodocyclaceae bacterium
CAGGGAGCGGCCGGAGCCGGGTCGGGCCGCGCAGGGGGAAAAGCACCGCGGCAGCGCCTGGCTGCAGTTCGCCCTGCTGATCACAGTGATTGCGCTGGCCGGCTCCGCCTGGCAATGGTGGGAGACGCGCACCGGCGTCGATGCGCTGCAGGGCGAACTGGCTAAGCGCCTGGCCGAGGGCGACAGCATCGCCAAGGAGAGCCGGCTGGTGGCCAAGCAGGGCCAGGAATCGCTCGCCGCGCTGCAGGCCAAGGTCGGCGCCCTGGAGGCGAAGATCGCCGAGTCCCAGGGCCAGCAGGCGGCCCTGGAATCCATGTACCAAGACCTGGCGCGCAACCGGGACGACCGCATCCTCGCCGAGGTCGATCAGGCGCTCAACCTGGCCGGCCAGCAGCTCCTGCTCGCCGGCAACGTCGAGTCCGCTCTGATCGCGCTGCAGAGCGCGGACGCGCGGCTGGCGCGCACCGAACAGGCGCAGTTCCTGCCGCTGCGCAAGGCGCTGAACCAGGACATCGACCGGCTCAAGGCCCTGCCGCTGGTGGACATTCCCGGGCTCGCGCTGAAGGTCGAGAGCGTCATCGCCGCGGTGGATGTCATGCCGCTCGCCTTCGAGGGCAAGGGGCGCGAGGAGGAACTGCGCAGCGCCCGCGCGGCGCCCGCCTCCGGGTTCTGGTCCGCCCTGGGCCGCGACCTGTGGGCGGAAATCAGCCAGCTCGTGCGCATCGAGCGCCTGGAGCGGCCGGATCCCGGCGTGCTCTCGCCGCAGAACGCCTTCATCCTGAGAGAAAACCTCAAGCTGCGCCTGATGAGCGCCCGCCTGTCCCTGGTTCAGCGCGACGCCCGCAGCTTCCGCGAGGACCTGAAGCAGGCGCGTGCATGGATCGAGCGCTACTTCGACCTGCGCGCCAAGTCCGCCCAGGACGCCCTGGCCACGCTGCAGCAGCTTGCCGCCGCGCCGCTCAGCCTGGAACTGCCCTCGCTCGACGAGAGCCTCACCGCGCTGCGCGCATTCAAGCTCGGCCGCGACAAGGGTGGGGCCGCCGCGCCCGGCAGGTAGCCTCCCGGTGAAGACGATCTTCTGGTTGTTGCTGCTGTTCTCCCTGGCGGTGCTGCTGGCGGTGGCCGCGCGCTACAACGACGGCTACGCGGTGCTGGTGCTGCCGCCCTATCGCACGGCGATTTCCCTGAACCTGCTCGTCGTCCTGCTGGTGGCGGCCTTCGTGGCGCTTTATGTCATGCTGCGCGTGATCGCGCGGACGGTGCGCATGCCGCGCAACGTGCGCCAGTATCGCGAACGCAGGCAGCGCGAGAAGGCGGCGACCGCGCTGCGGGAGGCCGTCCGCCTGCTGTTCGAGGGCCGCTACGGCCAGGCATTGAAGCAGGCGGAAACGTCCTTCGCCAACGGCGAGGCGCCCGGCCTGTCGGCGCTGCTGGCGGCCCGCGCCTCGCGCGGCATGGGCGACGACCGGCGCGAGGCGGAATGGCTCGGCAGGCTGCTGCCGTTCGAGGAACGCCTGCACAACGCCCGGCTGATGACCGAGGCCGAGCTGAACGTGGATGCGCGCCGCTTCGAGGCGGCGCTGGAGAAGCTGGACGAACTGGAGCGGCGCGGCCAGCGCCACATCGCCGCGCTGCGCCTGAGGCTGCGCGCCCAGCAGGCGCTCGGGCGCTGGCAGGACGTGCTGCACAGCGTGCGCATCCTGGAGAAGCATCATGCGCTGTCGGCCGACCAGGCCCACGCGCTCAAGCAGCGTGCCCATCTGGAAAACCTGCACGCGCGCGCCGGCGATGCGGCCCAGATCTCCGGCTACTGGAGCAGCCTGTCCCGCGAGGACAGGCGCGAGCCGCGGATCGCGCTGGCGGCGGCGCGGGCGCTGGCCGAGGCGGGCGCCGGCAAGGCGGCCTGCGAGATCGTCGAGAACCAGCTGGTGATCCACTGGGATCCGCTGCTGGTTGCGCTGTACGCCGAGTGCGCCGATGCGGACGTGGTCGGACGGATATCGCGCGCCGAGGAATGGCTCAAGTCCAGGCCGCGCGACGCGGATCTGCTGCTCGCCCTGGGCCGGCTGTGCCGGCGGCAGGAGCTCTGGGGCAAGGCGCAGAGCTATTTCGAGGCTTCGCTGGCGATCGAGCCTTCCCGGCGCGCGCATGTGGAACTGGCCGCGCTGTTCGATCACCTGCAGCGTCCCGATGACGCCAACCGGCACTACCGCGCCGCTGCGACCTTGACTTGAGCCGGGCCGGCCCGCCCTATCGGGGGTGGGGATGGAGGCGTGTTCAATGCGCCGTGGCGACGCAGGCAGCGGCTTCGTCCCGCGTGAAGAACACGCCGTCGCGCACGAATCCGGAGACCACCGCGCCATGAACCGAGACCACGCGCCCCGCCGGGTCGCGTTCGGCGATGACGTCGTTCGGGAGCCCGGCGATGCAGTGGAAGGGGGCCGGCGTCCCGTCGCAGAAGCGCGAGGGATAGACGACGGCGGTGCGGGTGTCCAGGAATGCGGGCCGGAATCCGCGGTGACCGGACTCCTCGCTGGTGCCGCCGCTGCCGCGATAGGCCTCGGTTTCGCGTTCCAGAATCTGCTGCGTCAGTCGTAGCGCCATGACCGCCTCCTCGTCGCCCGGGGTCCGGCTAGCAGTGCCACGTCGCAGCCGTCCCGCAGTTCATACGTAGAGCAAGCAATCCGCGGGCCATGGGGTCCGATCACCGACAGGTTCGCCAAGTCCCTGAAATTACGAGGACGAAGTACCGGCGGATCTGCACGAAATGGGAATGCTTCTCGGAATCGGGAATCTGCTGCGCGATCCGCCCCGGCCGCGTGGGGCCATTCACCCCGCGTCTACACCCAGTCCCTGGCGACCAGGAACTCCCGGTACAGCCTTTCCTCCGGGCTGCCGGGTGCCGGGTGCCAGTCGTAACGCCATTTGACGATGGGTGGCAGCGACATGAGGATCGACTCGGTGCGCCCGCCCGACTGCAGTCCGAACAGCGTGCCGCGGTCGAACACCAGGTTGAACTCGACGTAGCGGCCGCGCCGGTAGGCCTGGAAGTCGCGCTCCCGCTCGCCGTAGGGCAGGTTGCGCCGGCGCTCGGCGATCGGCAGGTAGGCGCCGAGAAAGCTGTCGCCGACGCTGCGCGTCAGGGCGAAGCAGCGCTCGAAGCCGCCCTCGCCCAGGTCGTCGAAGAACACGCCGCCCACGCCGCGCGGTTCGTTGCGGTGCTTGAGGAAGAAATAGCGGTCGCACCAGGCCTTGTAGCGCGGATGCACCTCCTCGCCGAAGGGCGCGAGCGCGGCCTTGCAGGCGCCGTGGAAGTGGCGGGCGTCCTCCTCGAAAGGGTAGTAGGGCGTGAGATCCATGCCGCCGCCGAACCACCAGACGTCCTCGGCGCCTTCCTTGCGCGCCACGAACATGCGCACGTTCAGATGCACGGTCGGGCAGTAGGGGTTGCGCGGATGCAGGACCAGCGACACGCCCATCGCCTCGAAGCCCCGGCCGGCCAGTTCCGGCCGCGCCGCGGTGGCCGAGGGCGGCAGGCCCTCGCCGAACACATGCGAGAAATTGCAGCCGCCGCGCTCGAAGAAATCGCCTTCCTCGATCACGCGGGTGGCGCCGCCGCCGCCCCCCGGCCGGTCCCAGGCGTCCTCGCGAAACGGCTTGCCGTCGAACGCCTCCAGGGCCGAGACGATGCGGGCCTGCAGGTCGACCAGGTAGGTCTTCACCCGATTGGAGTCGACTGCCATGGAACTCCCCTGTACGAAAGGAAAAACGGCTGGACGGGCGGCGCCGGTCAGGTCTTGCGCAGGTTGATCGCGCGGTGGCCGATGTCGTGCCGGTACTGCATGCCGTCGAAGCGGATCTGCTCGACGACGTCGTAGGCGCGCTTCTGCGCGATCTTGACCGTGTCGCCGAGCGCGGTGACGCAGAGCACCCGGCCGCCGGAGGTGACGATCTCGCCGTCCCGCTCGGCGGTGCCGGCGTGGAAGACGTGGTGATCCTCGCCGGACTTGGGCAGGCCGTCGATCCGGTCGCCGCGGCGCGGATCTTCCGGATAGCCGTGGGCGGCCATCACCACGCCGAGCGCGAAGCGGCGGTCCCACTCGGCCTCGGCCTTGTCCAGCCTGCGCTCGATCGCCGCCTCCACCAGATCCACGAGGTCGCTCTTCAGCCGCATCATGATCGGCTGCGTCTCCGGGTCGCCCAGGCGGCAGTTGAACTCCAGCACCCTGGGATTGCCGGTCGCGTCGATCATCAGCCCGGCGTAAAGGAAGCCGGTGTAGGGCATGCCCTCCCGGGCCATCCCGGCGAGCGTCGGCTGGATCACCTCGCGCATCACCTTGGCATGGATCTCCGGGCTCACCACCGGCGCCGGCGAGTACGCGCCCATGCCGCCGGTGTTCGGTCCGCGGTCGCCGTCGGCGAGCCGCTTGTGGTCCTGGCTGGTGGCCAGCGCCAGGGCGTGCGCGCCGTCGCACATGACGATGAAGCTCGCCTCCTCGCCGTCGAGGAAATCCTCGACCACCACCCGCGCGCCGGCATCGCCCATGCGGTTGTCGACCAGCATGGCGTCGATCGCCGCCTGGGCCTCGGCGACCGTCTCGGCCACGACGACGCCCTTGCCGGCGGCCAGGCCGTCGGCCTTGACCACGATAGGCGCGCCGCGGGCGGCCACGTAGCGGCGCGCCTCGACCGGGTCGGAGAATGTCTGGAAGCCCGCCGTGGGGATGCCGTGACGCGCCAGGAAGCGCTTGGCGAAGTCCTTGGAACTCTCCAGTTGGGCCGCGTCCCGCGTCGGGCCGAAGATGTCCAGCTTCCTGGCGCGGAAGGCGTCCACGATGCCGGCCGCCAGCGGGGCCTCGGGCCCGACCACGGTGTACTGGACCTGCTCGCGCGCGGCGAAGGCGGCCAGCGTGTCGATGTCGGTGATCGGCACGTTGACCAGCCCCGGCTCGCGAGCGGTGCCGGCATTGCCCGGCGCCACGTAGACCTTCTGCACGCGGTGGCTCTGGGCGAGCCGCCAGGCGAGCGCGTGCTCGCGTCCGCCGGACCCGACGACCATCAGCTTCATGCCGGCTCTCCGGTTCACTCCAGCGCGACCTTGGCGAACAGGAACAGCACGTCGCCGTTGCCTTCCTGACCCGGGGCCTTGGGCACGTAGGTCGCCATGAATGCGACCCTGCGGTACTCGATGGCCCCGAGCGGCAGGATCAGCGGCAGCGGGCACATGTAGTTGCAGTAGTCGGAGCGGAAGCCGACGAAGGCGGTGATGCCCACGCCGACCCGGAAGTTCTCGGCCAGCGCCCAGCGCGCGAGCCAGCCGTAGCCGAACTGGTACTGCGGTTTGTAGTTCGAGTCCTGGAAGCCCATGGCATAGACCAGGTGCTCGTTGTCGCGGTCGTCGATGTGGCGCCGGCCCAGGCCGCCACCCCAGGCGTTCTCCTGGTAGCTGTCGATCTTCTCCTGCGTGTAGGTGCCGCGGCCGTGGTAAGCGTAGCCGGTGAGGTAGAGGTCCCAGGGCCCTTCCTTGAACGCGCTGACCGCGCCGCCGCAGGCGCGCGTGAGCCAGCCCCAGCCCCAGTCGCAGTATTCGTCGGCACGCGCGGCCAGCGACGCGGTTCCGAGGGCCAGAACCAGGGCGAGCCGCAGGGCGGCGGCGATCGGCAATTGCTTCAAGGGCGGTTCCTCGGGCGGTCGTTCAGTGGCGGAAGTGGCGGAATCCGGTGAATACCATGGCCAGGTCGTGCTCGTCCGCAGCCGCGATCACCTCGGCATCGCGCACGCTGCCGCCCGGCTGGATCACCGCGCGCGCGCCGGCTGCGGCGAGCACGTCCACGCCGTCGCGGAACGGGAAGAAGGCGTCCGAGGCGACCACCGACCCGGCGATCGTCAGGCCGGCGTTCTCGGCCTTGATCGCGGCGATGCGCGCCGAGTCCACCCGGCTCATCTGCCCGGCGCCCACGCCCACGGTCTGGCCGTCGCGGCAATAGACGATCGCGTTCGACTTGACGTACTTCGCCACGCGCCAGGCGAACAGCAGGTCGGAGAGTTCCCCCGCCGTCGGCTGGCGCTTCGTGACCACCCTGAGATCCGCCGCGGCGATGCGCGCGGCATCGAAGTTCTGCACCAGCAGGCCGCCGGCGACGCGCTTGAAGTCGAAACCGGCGCTGGCCGTGCCGAGCGGCACCTGCAGCACCCGCACGTTCTGCTTGGCGGCGAGCACCTGCAGCGCCTCCGCCGTGTAGGACGGCGCGATCAGCACCTCCATGAACTGCTTGGCCACCGCCTCGGCCGCCTCCGCTTCCAGCGGACAGTTGAAGGCTATGATGCCGCCGAAGGCCGAAGTTGGGTCGGTGGCGAAGGCCTTGCGGTAGGCCTCGGCGGCGGTGGCGCCGAGCGCCACCCCGCAGGGATTGGCATGCTTGATGATCACGCAGCAGGTGGCGTCGAAGTTCTTGACGCACTCCCAGGCCGCGTCCGCGTCCGCGATGTTGTTGTAGGAAAGCTCCTTGCCCTGGATCTGGGCGTAGCTGGAGATCGCGCCCGGCGCCGCGCCCGGCTCGCGATAGAACGCGGCCTGCTGGTGCGGGTTCTCGCCGTAGCGCATCGGCTGCAGCTTGTCGAAGGCCAGGTGGAGCTTCTCGGGAAATTCGCCGCGCCGGTTCTCCGCGTCCAGGCTGGTCAGGTAGTTGGCGATGGCGCCGTCGTAGCGGGCGGTGTGCACGAATGCCTTCTTCGCCAGCGCGAAGCGGGTCGCGTCGGCGAGCGCACCGCCGCTGGCGCGAAGCTCCTCCAGGATGGCCGGATAGTCCGCGGGCTCTGTCACCACGGCCACCGAGCCGTGGTTCTTCGCGGCCGCGCGGACCATGGTCGGGCCGCCGATGTCGATGTTCTCGATCGCCTCTTCCAGCGTGCACTCCGGCCGGGCCACCGTCTGCTGGAAGGGATAGAGGTTGACCACCACCAGGTCGATCGGCGGGATGCCGGCCTGCGCGATCGCCTCGACGTGCGCCGGCAGGTCGCGCCGGGCCAGGATGCCGCCGTGCACCTTCGGGTGCAGGGTCTTGACCCGGCCGTCCAGCATCTCCGGAAAACCGGTGTAGTCGGAAACCTCGGTGACCGGCAGGCCGGCCTCGCGCAGGGCCTTCGCGCTGCCGCCGGTCGAAAGCAGGGCGATGCCGAGTTCGTTCAGCCCGCGGCAGAATTCGATCATGCCGGACTTGTCGGAGACGCTTATCAGTGCTCGGTTGACTTTCATGTCCTATCCACGCAAAACGACCGCGGCACGCCTGCGGACGGCGCAGGCGCGCCGGCCCGGGGCAGCCCCGCGGTCAGATCAACTTGTGTTCCTGCAGCTTGCGCCGCAGGGTGTTGCGATTGATGCCGAGCAGCCCGGCCGCCACGGTCTGGTTGCCGTTGGCCTCGCGCATCACCACCTCGAGCATCGGCCGCTCCACCTGCGCGATCACCATGGAATAGATGGCGCACGGCTGCTCGCCGTCCAGGTCGACGAAGTAGCGGTCCAGGCTGCGGCGGACGCATTCGGCCAGGTCGCTGCGGCTCATGCGGCTTCCTCCTCGGGCTCGTCGATGTAGGCCAGGCGCGCGCCGCGCCGGGCCTGGGCGCCGAAAAAGCGATCCACCGCCCCGGTCTGCTCGGCGGCGTCGCGCAGCTGATTCATGTCGAAGCGGAACTGGGCGGAACCCGGCAGGCCGCGGGTGTACCAGCCGATGTGCTTGCGCGCCACGCGCACGCCGGTGTCCACGCCGTAGAAGGCGTACAGATCCGCGAGGTGGCCGCGCAGGATGCGGTGGATCTCCTCCACCAGCGGCGGGGGCAGCACTTCGCCGGTCTTCAGGTAGTGCTCGATCTCGCGGAAGATCCACGGCCGGCCCTGTGCCGCGCGCCCGATCATCACGCCGTCGGCGCCGGTGCGCGCCAGCACCTGCGCGGCCTTGGCCGGCGAGTCGATGTCGCCGTTGGCGATCACCGGGATGCCCGTGCGCGACTTGACCTCGGCGATCGTGTCGTACTCGGCCTCGCCCATGTACTGGTCGGCGCGGGTGCGGCCGTGGATGGCCAGCGCGCGTATGCCGCAGTCCTCGGCGATGCGCGCCACGCGCGGCGCGTTGCGGTTCTGGCGGTTCCAGCCGGTGCGGATCTTCAGGGTCACCGGCGTATCCGGCACCGCCCCGACCACCGCCTTCAGGATGTCCGCCACCAGCGGCTCGTCCTGCAGCAGCGCCGAGCCGGCCATGACGTTGCACACCTTCTTCGCCGGGCAACCCATGTTGATGTCGATGATCTGGGCGCCCTGTTCCACGTTGTAGCGCGCCGCCCGGGCCATCATGTCCGGATCGGCGCCGGCGATCTGCACCGACACCGGCTCGACCTCGCCCTGGTGATCGGCGCGGCGGCGCGTCTTCGCCGAGCCGTAGAGCAGCGAATTCGAGGTGACCATCTCGGAGACGGCCAGCCCGGCGCCCATCTTCTTGCAAAGCTGGCGGAACGGACGATCGGTGACCCCGGCCATCGGTGCGACGAAAAGATTGTTCCGTAGCGTGAAGCCGGCGAACTTCATGCGCGCGTTGCGGGGGTCGTGGGCGGAGGAAGGCCGGTATTGTAGTCGAAAGCCGCGGCCGGGGGCGGCCGCCGTTTGTCGCAGTCGGGACCCGTGCGAACGGGGCGCCAAGGGCCTGTTTACCTACGACGGCCGGCCGCTTGCAGGCCAACAGACCCTACGGCCAGGCGCGGGCGCCGAACATCATCCTGCGGGCGACGAAATCGCGCGCCGGCGGGACGGCGTCGAGCAGGGCCAGGCCGCCGCCGCGCGCCAGCCTCAGGAGGGGATTGTCGTTGGCGAACAGGCGGATCAGGCCGTCGGTGAAGCCGACCGCGCCGCCGCGGTCCAGCCGGCGTCCCGCCGCGTAGCGCCGCAGCAGTCCGGCCGCGCCGGGGTCGGCGCCCTCGTGCTGGCGCAGCAGTTCCGCCAGCGACCAGACGTCGCGCAGCGCCAGATTGAAGCCCTGCCCGGCCACCGGGTGCAGCGTCTGGGCCGCGTTGCCCAGGAACACCGAGCGTTCGCCCGTCGGATCGGTGCGCACGCGAAGCACCAGCGGGAAGGCCGCCCGCGGCCCGGCCGAGAGGAAGCGCAGGCGCTCGCCGAACTGCCGCTGCAGCGCCTCCAGGAAAGGCGCGTCCTCCAGCGCCGCGAGCCGCTCGGCCTCCCGCGTCGCGGCGGTGAAGACCACCGCATGGGCCTCGCCGCGGGGCAGCAGCGCGAGCGGCCCGGCCGGCGTGAAGCGCTCCCAGGCCGTGCCGCGCGCCGGCTGCGCGATCTTCGCCGTGCAGATCACCGCCTGCTGGCCGTAGTCGCGCCCGACGATGCCGCGCGCCGCGGACGCCGCGCCTTCGGCGTGCGCCACCAGCCGCGCGGCCAGCGTCGCGGCGCCCTGGTCGCCGACCGTGCTCAGGATGGCATCGGCTTTCGCGGCGGCGATGTTCTCCACCCGGGTGCCGTAGCGCCGCTCGACGCGCGCGTCCTCGGCCGCCGTCTCCAGCGCGCCCGCCAGGTCGGCCGCATCGGCGACGTAGCCCAGCGCCGGCACGCCCTGGTCGGCGGCGCGGATCACCGTGCGGCCGAAGCCGCCCTGCTGGGAGACGTGGATGGTCTCGATCGGCGTGGCCGGGAAGCGGCCCCAGACGCCGAGCCGTTCCAGGATCTGGCGCGAGCCGTAGGACAGGGCCAGCACGCGCGGGTCGCGGCGTGCCGCACCCGGCGCGCGCGCATCCACGAGCAGGCATTCGCGTCCGATGCGCCGCAGCGCCAGCGCCAGCGAGAGTCCGGCCGGCCCGGCGCCGATGACGACGATGTCATGCATCGGCGCGGTCCGCCATCCACTCCTCGATCTCGGCCACCGACTTGGGCGCGTCCCGGCTCAGGATCTCGCAGCCTTCCGGCGTGACCAGCGCGTCGTCCTCGATGCGCACGCCGATGTTCCACAGGGCCTCGGGCACGTCCTGCGCCGGCCGGATGTAGCAGCCCGGCTCCACCGTCAGCACCATGCCCGGGGCGAGCGGCCGCCAGTTTCCGTCGACCTTGTATTCGCCGGCGTCGTGCACGTCCAGGCCGAGCCAGTGCCCGGTGCGGTGCATGTAGAAGCGCTTGTAGGCGCCGGACTCGATCGCCGCGTCCAGCGTGCCGGAAACCAGGCCCAGGTCGATCATGCCCTGCGCGAGCACCCGCACCGCGGCCTCGTGCGGCGCGTCCCAGGCGCTTCCCGGGCGCACCGCGTCGATCGCCGCGGCCTGGGCGGCAAGGACCGTCTGATAGACGTCGCGCTGCGCTGCGCTGAAGCGGCCGTTTACCGGGAAGGTCCGGGTGATGTCGGCCGCATAGCCGTCGAGCTCGCAGCCGGCGTCGATCAGCAGCAGCTCGCCGTCGTTCAGGCGGGCGCCGTTCTCCACGTAGTGCAGCACGCAGGCGTTGGCGCCGCCGGCCACGATCGGCGTGTAGGCGGGCGCCTGCGCGCCCAGGCGCCGGAACTCGTGCACCAGCTCGGCCTCGATCTCGTATTCGCCGCGGCCGGGGCGCGCCGAGCGCATCGCCCGGCGATGCGCCCCGGCCGAGATCTCGGCCGCGCGCCGCATCAGGTCGGTCTCGGTCGCGTCCTTGACGAGCCGCATCTCGTCGAGCAGGGCATGGACGTCGTGCACCGCCGCCGGCGCGCGCACGCCGCTGCGCGCCATGCCGCGCACGCGGTTCAGCGCGGCGGTGATGCGCGCGTCCCAGCCGCCGTCCAGGCCGAGCGCGTAATGGAGCACAGGCTGGTCGGCGAGCAGCTCGGGCAACTGCGTGTCCAGCACGTCGATGGCGAAGGCCGCGTCCATGACGAAGGTCTCGCGCGCGGCCAGCGGACCGTGGCGGTAGCCGTCCCAGATCTCGCGCTCCGGGTCCTTGTCCCGGCAGAACAGGATGCTGCGCGGCGCCTCGCCGGCCACCAGCACCAGCGCGGCGTCCGGCTCGGTGAAGCCAGTCAGGTAGTAGAAATAGCTGTCGAAGCGGTAGGGATAATGCGCGTCGCGGTTGCGCAGCCGCTCCGACGACGTCGGGATGACCGCGACGCCGCGCTGCATCCGCTGCATCAGGCGCGCGCGCCGCGCTGCGTAGGGGCCGGTGTCCAGGGCGGGTTCGGGCATGATGGTGGCGCGAAAGTTATAGGATCAGGCCCCGGCGCCGGCGCCGAGTTCCGCGTCCAGGGCCGCCAGCCGCTGCGGCGTTCCCACGTCCTCCCAGCGGCCGCGGTAGTACTCGCCGCCCACCTTGCTTTCGGCCATCGCCGCGCGCAGCAGCGGGGCGAGCGCGGCCCGGCTGCCCGGCTCGATGCCGGCGAACAGCGCGCGCTGGTAGTAGCCGATGCCGGCGAAGGTCAGTCGGGGCGAGCCGCCGGCGGTGGCGAGGCCGAAGGACAGGCCGAAATCGCCCTCCTGATGATGCGGCGGGTTCGGCACCAGCACCAGGTGGGCGAGCAGCCCGTGGGCCGGCAACTGCCCGGCGGTCTCCGCCGCCCAGGTGAAATCGTAGTCGCACCAGATGTCGCCGTTGATCACCAGGAAGGGGGCGAAGCCGAGCAGCGGCAAGGCCTTGGCGATGCCGCCCGCGGTCTCCAGCGCGCCGGCCGGCTCCGGGGAATAGGCGATGCGCACACCCAGGCCGTTGCCGTCGCCGAGCGCCGCCTCGATCTGCCCGCCCAGGTGGGCATGATTTATGACGATGTCGAGTATGCCGGCCCGCGCCAGGCGCTCGATGTGCCAGACGATCAGCGGCTTGCCGCCCACGCGCAGCAGCGGCTTGGGCGTTTCGTCGGTGAGCGGGCGCATGCGCTCGCCGCGCCCGGCCGCCAGGATCATCGCCTTCATCGCTTCGCGCCCCGCATCAGGAGGCGGCACCGGCCTGCGCGGGCCGGTTCTCCAGTTCGTCGAACAACTGCAGCAGCGGCCCGAATTCCCGGTAGCGCCCGGCTACCTTGCGCACGTAGCCGACGAAGCGCGGCGTGTCGGTCAGGTAGTGGGGCTTGCCGTCCCGGTAGTTGATGCGCGCGAAGATGCCGAGGACCTTCAGGTGGCGCTGCAGGCCCATCCATTCGAAATCGCGGTAGAACCGGCCGAAGTCCTGCTCGACAGGTAGGCCGGCGCGCTTCGCCCGCTCCCAGTAGCGGATGGTCCATTCGAGCACGCGCTCCTCGTCCCAGCTCAGGAAGGCGTCGCGGAACAGCGAGACCACGTCGTAGGTGACCGGTCCGAGGACCGCGTCCTGGAAATCCAGCACCCCGGGATTGGGCTGCGACACCATCAGGTTGCGCGGCATGTAGTCGCGATGCACGAACACCTGCGGCTGCGCCAGCGCGCTCGCCACCAGCAGCGCGAAGGCCTCGTCGAGCACACCGCGCTGCGCGGCCCCGAGTTCGACGCCCAGATGGCGCGCGACGTACCAGTCCGGGAACAGCTCCAGCTCGCGCCGCAGCAGCGCCTCGTCGTAGGGCGGCAGCACGCCGGGGCGGGTGGCGAGTTGCCAGCGCAGCAGCGCCTCGATCGCGTCGTCGAACAGCGCGTCGGCGCTGCCGGCATCCAGCGCTTCCAGATAGGTCCGCGCGCCCAGGTCCTCGAGCAGCAGGAAGCCGGCATCCATGTCCTGCGCCGCGACATGCGGCACGTGCAGCCCGGCCTGCTCCATCAGTCCGGCGACCCGGACGAAGGGCCGGCAGTCCTCGTGCTCGGGCGGGGCATCCATGACGATCCAGGTGGCGCCGTCTTCCAGGCGCAGCCGGAAATAGCGCCGGAAGCTCGCGTCCGCCGAGGCCGGAGCGAGGTCGAGGCGCCGGCCGGGAAACTGCGGCGCCAGCCATTGGCGCATGCGCTCGCTGCGTTCCATGCGGGGGGCGGGTCCGGGGGGATGATAAACTGCGCGATTCTAGCATCGGCGCCCCAGCGTCCCGGGCGCGCGCCGATACGACCGGATTACATCACTTCGCCTGATCGATGCGCGGACGGCTGGTCCCACTGATGCTCGTGTGCGTTTCCGGCGGCATGTTCACGGCATTCGCCGGGCGCGCCGCCGGTGCGCAGCCGCTCCCGCCGCTGCAGGTCAGCCCGGAACTGCTCGGGCCGGCACCCGCGCGCCCCGCGCCTGGACCCGAGCCGCGGCCCGGCCCGGTGGCGCCGCCGCCACCCGCGAGGACGGAGCCGCAGCCCGCGCCCGCTGCTGCACCCGCGCCGGCCCCGGCGCAGCAGGGCGCCCGGCCCGAGGCGCCTGCGCCCGCAGCGCCCGCACCCGCCACAGCGCCCGCAGTCCCCGCGCCCGCAGTGCCAGCGTCCGCAGCACCCGCAACGCCCGCGCCCGGGGTGCCCAAACCCGCGATTCCCGCGCCCGAGGCGCCCCGGCCGGCGCCGTTGCCTGCGCCGGCTCCGGAAGCCGCGCCCGCCGTCCAGCCCGGGGCGTCGCTGCCGCCGCCCCGGTTGCAGATGTCCATCGCGCTCGCGCCTCCGCCGCCGCCGGCGCGCGGCGAGACCAGGCCGGTGTTCGTCGAGGCCGACCGGATCTCGACCACCCAGGGATCGGCCGAGATCGTGGCCGAGGGCAGCGTGGAACTGCGCAAGTTCGGGGAGTCCGTGACCGCGGATCGCCTGACCTACTGGCAGTTCGAAAACGAGGTCGAGGCGGAGGGCAACGTCGTGCTGCGGCAGGGGCCGGACAGGATAAGCGGCCCGAAGCTGCGCCTTCGGTTCGACGACAACGTGGGCTTTTTCGAAGAGCCGGCCTACGCGGTGCAGCGCGTGGCGCGACCCGATACCCGGGGCCAGACGGCGGTGGCCTTCGGCCGCGCCCAGCGCCTCGACCTGGAGGGGCGCGAACTGTTCCGGCTCAAGGATGCGACCTACAGCACCTGCGCCCCGAGCGACAACTCCTGGTACACCCAGGCATCGGACCTGAGGCTGGATTTCGCCAGCGAGGTCGGCGAGGCGCGGGATGCGAAGCTGGTCTTCAAGGACATCCCGATCCTGTACACGCCCTGGCTCGACTTTCCGCTGAGCAGCAAGCGCAAGTCCGGGTTCCTGCCGCCGATCTTCGGCAGCACCAACACGACCGGCTTCAGCCTGCTCCTGCCGTATTACTGGAACATCGCGCCGGACATGGACGCGACGATCGCGCCCCGCTACATGAGCCGCCGCGGCCTGCAGCTGGACGGCGAATTCCGCTATCTGGATCGCCAGTACAACGGCACCGCGCGGGCCGAATACCTGCCTAAGGACCTGGTGCTGGGCACCGACCGCTATGCCTACGCCTGGACGCACAGCCAGACGCTGCCCTACGGGTTCGGCGCCGGCGTGAACGTGAATGGGGTCTCGGACGACACCTACTTCATCGATCTGGCGACCCGCAGCACGATCACCTCGCAGGTCAACCTGCCGCGGCAGGGCTGGCTGACCTACTCGGGCGGCTGGTGGAGCACGCAGGTGAGCGTGCTGAGCAACCAGACGCTGCAGGATCCGACGCAGCCCCCGGTGGTCAAGCCCTACGAACGGCTGCCGCAGATCGCGTTCAACGCGAGCAGGCCGGACGTGGCCGGTTTCTCCCTGGCGATGCCGGCCGACTACAACAATTTCCGCCACCCGACCCTGGACAACGGCCAGCGGCTGGTGCTCTATCCGCAGGCGGCGTATCCGTTCGAGGGATCCTATTTCTTCCTCAGGCCCAAGGTCGGCCTGAACTACGCGCACTATGCGCTGGACCGCCAGATTTCCAACGGCCCCGATGCGATCGACCGCACGCTGCCGATCACCAGCGTCGATTCCGGCCTGATCTTCGAGCGGGAACTGTCCTGGTTCGGCAAGCCGGGCGTGCAGACCCTGGAGCCCAGGCTCTACTACCTCTACGTGCCGTCGGTGGACCAGAACGACATCCCGGTGTTCGATACGGCCCAGGCCGACTACAACTTCGCCCAGCTCTTCAGCGAGAACCTTTTCGTCGGCAGCGACCGGATCGCCAACGCGAACCAGCTGACCGCCGCGCTCACCTCGCGCATCCTGGACCCTAACGGCGCCGAGCTGATCCGCGCGGCGATCGGACAGCGCTACTATTTCGCCCCGCAGGAGGTCACCCTGCCCGGAGTCCCGGCGCGCACCAGCGACACCGCCGACCTGCTCGCTTCGCTCGGCGGCCGCATCGCCGATGGGCTGTTCTTCGACAGCACGCTGCAGTACAACCCGAACGACAGCAAGGTGGAACGGCTGTTTGCCGGCGCACGCTACCAGCCCGGGCCGAGCCGGGTGCTCAACGCCGCCTACCGCTATCAGCAGAACGTGCTCAGGGAAATCGACCTGTCCGGCCAGTGGCCCCTGGGGGAGCGCTGGTACGGGGTGGGCCGCTACAATTACTCGCTGTTTTCCAGCCGCCTGATCGAGGCGATTGGCGGAGTGGAATACGCCGCCGACTGCTGGACCCTGCGCGCGGTGGTGCATCGCCTGGTCACCACCGTCGAGACCGCCAGCACCTCTTTCTTCGTCCAGCTCGAGCTGAACGGCCTTTCGCGCATCGGCAGCAATCCGCTGGAACTGCTGCGGCGCGCCGTTCCCGGCTACCAGAGGGTGGTCCGTCCGGGCGAGGTGCTTTACTACGAACCCGAGTGACCCAGACGCAGACCCAATCGCCGACCTAATCGCCGACCCGACATGGCAAGACACCTGCTCAACCGTATCCTCCCCGCCCTGGCCGCGTGGCTGTGCATCGCCGGCGCGCCGCTGCATGCCGAGCAGCCGGTCCCGGCCGACCGTATCGTCGCGGTGGTCAATGACGAAGTGATCACGCTGGGCGAGCTGCAGATCCGCCTGGTCCAGGTGCAGCGCCAGTTGCAGCAGCAGCGCACCCCATTGCCGCCGAAGGAGGTGCTGGAGCGGCAGTTGCTCGAACGGATGATCGCCGACAAGGTGCAGATCCAGTTCGCGCGCGAAGCCGGCCTGAAGATCGACGATGTCCAGCTCGACCGTGCCCTGACGCGCATCGCCGAGAACAACCGCATGAGCCTGAGCGAATTCCGCACGGCCATCGAGCGGGACGGCATCGCCTGGCCGAAATTCCGCGAGGAGATCCGCAGCGAGATGCTGATCGCGCGCATACGCGAGCGGGAGACCGAGGCGCGCGCGACCGTGTCCGAGGCCGAGATCGACAACTATCTCGCCAGCGCCGACCGCAGCGCCGCCAAGGAGGAGTTCATGGTTTCCCACGTGCTGGTGCGCGTTCCGGAGCAGGTCAACCCGGATCAGCTCGCCAGGCTGCGCGCGCGGGCCGAGGATGCGCTGGCCCAGATCCGGCTCGGCACCGACTTCGGCCAGGTGGCGGCGACCTATTCCGACGCGCCGGACGGGCTGACCGGCGGGTCGCTGGGCTGGCGCACGCTGGACCGGCTGCCCGGCCTGTTCGCGGATGCGGTCTCCAAGCTGCAGCCCGGGGAGGTGGCGCCGATCCTGCGCAGTCCGGCCGGCTTCCACATCCTGAAGCTGATTCAGCGGCGTGGCGGTTCGCTCAGCGGCCAGAAGATTCAGCAGACCCAGGTGCGGCACATCCTGATCAAGACCGGCGAACTGGTCTCCCAGGACGAGGCGAAGCGGCGGCTGGTCGCCTTGAAGGAGCGGCTGGACAACGGCGCCGACTTCGCCGAACTGGCGAGGCTGCACTCGAACGACCTGTCCGCGTCCAAGGGCGGGGACCTGGGCTGGTTGTATCCCGGGGACACCGTGCCCGAGTTCGAACGGGCGATGAACGCGCTCAAGCCGGGCGATGTCAGCGAACCCGTCCAGTCTCCGTTCGGCTGGCACCTGATCCAGGTGCAGGACCGCCGCGTGCAGGACATGTCCGAGGAACGGCAGCGGCAGGTGGCGCGCCAGGCCCTGCGCGAGCGCAAGGCTGAGGAAGCCTACGAGGAGTGGCTGCGCCAGTTGCGCGACCGCGCCTACGTCGAGTACCGCCTGGAGGAAAAATGAGCACCGCCGGCGGCGCGCCGATCGCGGTCACCACCGGGGAGCCGGCGGGCGTCGGGCCGGAACTTTGCGCCACGCTCGCCGCGAGGCGGGGCGGCGCGCGCGTGGTGCTGATCGGCGACCGCGGGCTGATCCGCGAGCGGGCGCGCCAGGCCGGCATCGCGGCGGAGTTCGCCGACTACGCGGCCGGCGCGCCTGCCGCCGCGGGCGTGGAGATCCTGCACGTGCCGCTGGCCGCGCCCAGCGCCGCCGGCCGGCTCGATGGGGCGAACGCCCGTTACGTGTTGGCCACCCTGGACCGCGCGGTCCGGGGCTGCCTGTCCGGCGAGTTTTCCGCCATGGTGACCGCGCCGGTGCACAAGGGCATCGTCAACGACGCCGGCGTGCCATTCAGCGGCCATACCGAGTACCTGGCGGAGAAGACCGGCACCGACCACGTGGTGATGATGCTGGTCGGCGGCGGCATGCGGGTGGCGCTGGCCACCACCCACCTGCCGCTCAAGGACGTGCCGGCGGCGATCACCCGGCCGCTGCTCGAAACCACCATCCGCATCCTGGATGCCGACCTGCGCCAGCGCTTCCGCATCGCCGCGCCGCGCATCCTGGTGGCCGGGCTGAACCCGCACGCCGGCGAGGGCGGCCACCTCGGCCGCGAGGAGATCGAGGTGATCGCGCCGGTGCTCGAAGCGCTGCGCGCCGAAGGACTGCGGCTTGCCGGGCCGCTGCCCGCCGACACGCTGTTCACCCGCCGCGTGCTGGAGACCGGGGACGCGGTGCTGGCGATGTACCACGACCAGGGCCTGGCCACGCTCAAGTACGCGAGCTTCGGCGGCGGGGTGAATGTCACGCTCGGCCTGCCGATCGTGCGCACCTCGGTCGATCACGGCACCGCGCTGGACCTGGCCGGGACCGGCAGGGCCGATGCCGGCAGCTTGCTGGCCGCGCTCGACCTGGCCGAGGAACTGGCCGGCGCGAGCCGCGCCCGCGGCTGAGCGGTGTCCGCTCCGGTGCCCGCACCGGCGTTGGCTCCGCCCGCGTTCGAGCACCGCGCGCGCAAGCGCTTCGGCCAGAACTTCCTGGTCGACCGCGGCTACGTGCGGCGCATCGTCGATGCCGTCGACCCGCGCCGCGACGACCGGGTGGTCGAGATCGGCCCGGGCCTGGGGGCGCTCACCGCGCCGCTACTCGATCGGCTCGAACATCTCGACGTGGTCGAACTCGACCGCGACCTGGCGGCGCGGTTGCGTGCGGACTGGCCGGCGCAGCGCCTGACGGTCCACGAAGCCGACGCGCTGAAGTTCGACTTCGCCGGCCTGGGTGAGCGGCTGCGCGTGGTCGGCAACCTGCCCTACAACATCTCGACGCCGCTGCTCTTCCATCTCGCCGGCTGCGCGGCCGGCCTGCGCGACATCACCGTGATGCTGCAGAAAGAGGTGGTCGAGCGCATGGTCGCCGCGCCGAACACGCCCGAATACGGCAGGCTTTCGGTGATGCTGCAGTACCGCTTCGTCCTGGAGAAGCTGTTCGACGTGCCGCCCGGGGCGTTTCGGCCGGTGCCGCAGGTGCGCTCGGCGGTGGTCAGGCTGACGCCCCGGCCGGCCGGCGATCTCGATGCCCGGGACGGGGCGCTCTTCGGGCGAATTGTCGCCGCGGCTTTCGGCCAGCGGCGCAAGATGCTGCGCAACACCCTGGCGGCGTTCCTCAGCGAAAACGAAATCGCCGCGCTGGCCGTGGATCCGGCCGGGCGCGGCGAGACGCTTTCGGTGGCCGACTACGTTCGCCTCGCCAACTGGTGCGAGGCGAACGGCCGGCCGGGCCGTAGCGCTTAGGCGGCCTTCTTGGTCGTGGTGATGCCGAGCAGCGGATAGACCGGGCAGAAGCCGATCAGGGCGGTGGCCAGGGGCACCACGCCGATCCAGGCCCAGACCGGGCCGCCCATCAGCGCCCAGGCGATCAGCGCCAGGCCGGCAACGATGCGAAGGATGCGGTCGATACCGCCAACATTGGTTTTCATGTGTGTCTCCGTCGGAAGGGTTGATCAAGTGAGGCGGATTAGACCAGCCGGCGCCGCGCACCGTCTGTAACCAAGGTTACACAGCCCGCGGCCGCTACCTCGGTTCGCTCGCCAGCCGGCGCAGCCCGGCCGCATCCAGGATCTCGATCTGCTCCCGCCCTAGCGTCACCAGGCCCTGGGCGGCGAAGCCCTTGAGCAGCCGGCTGACGATCTCGCGCACGCTGCCCAGTTCGTCCGCGAGCTGCTGGTGGGTCGCTCGCACGATGCGCCCCTTGCCGAGCAGCAGCGCCGCCAGGCGCTGGTCGAGCTTGCGGAAGGCCACCTCCTCGACGAGCTGCATCAGGTCGCCGATGCGCTCGGAGAAGAGCTCGAAGACGAAGCCGCGGAACGGTTCGTGCGCCAGCAGGGCGTCGAAGGCCTCGCGCGGCAGCAGCAGCAGCTCGGTGGCCGCCTCGGTGATGCCGCGGGCATTGTAGTCGGTGTGGCCGAGCAGACAGCTCGAGGTGATGATGCAGGACTCGCCGGGCGTGACCCGGTACAGCGGCAGCTCGCGGCCGTTCGGCGCCGCCTTAACCACCCGGATGCCGCCCTTGAGCACGAAGGGAAAGCCCTGGCAGGCCTGGTGCTCGTCGAACACCTGGCTGCCGGGCGGCAGCCGGACGAGCTGCGCCTGGCGCGCCAGCAGCGCGCGGGCCTCCTCCGGCAGCGCCTTCAGCGCCGGGTAGAGCGCCTCCAGGTCCGCCGTCGGGGCCGCCTCGCCGCTCATGACGCCAGTTCGCAGAGCACCGGCGTGTGGTCGGAGGGGCGCTCCAGCCTGCGCGGCGCCTTGTCGATCGTGCAGGCGGTGCAGCGCGCGGCGAGTTCCGCCGAGAGCAGGATGTGGTCGATGCGCAGCCCCATGTTGCGGCGGAAGGCCGCCATGCGGTAATCCCACCAGGTGAACGACTGCTCGGGCTGATCGAACCGCCTGAAGGTGTCGGCGAGCCCCAGCCCGATCAGTCCGCGGAAAGCCTCGCGCTCCGGCCCGGAGCAGAGCACCTGCCCTTCCCAGACCTTGGGGTCGTGCACGTCCCGGTCCTCCGGAGCGATGTTCAGGTCGCCGAGCAGCGCCAGGCGCGGATTGCCCTGCAGGCGCCGGCCCAGCCAGGCGGTGAGCGCCTCGATCCAGCGCAGCTTGTAGGCGTACTTGTCCGAACCCACCGCCTGGCCGTTCGGGAAGTAGGCGCAGACCACCTCGATGCCGTCGATCTCGGCGGCGAGCAGCCGCTTCTGCTCGTCCGCGAAGTCCGGGATCCCGGCCGCGATCAGTGTCGCCGGCCGGCGCGACAGGATGGCCACGCCGTTGTAGGTCTTCTGGCCGGCGAACAGCGGCGCAAAACCGGCCTGCTCGATCTCGGCCCGGGGAAAGGCAGAATCCTCCAGCTTGGTTTCCTGGAGGCAGAGCACGTCGGGCTGGCTGGCGGCCAGCCAGTCGATCACATGCGGAAGGCGAACCTTGAGGGAATTGACGTTCCAGGTCGCCAGCTTCATCTGGCCTTCGGAGAAACCGGCGGCGACTTCGGATAGCCTGCGTCGTCGAGCAGCCGGGTCCAGGCGGTTTCCTCGAAACCCTTCTGCTTCTGGTTGCCCACGGTGATCGAGGGCACGAGGACGTCGCCGGCGCCGAACAGGTTGCGGAAGGCGGCCACTTCCTGCGGGCCGTTGACCATCACCTCGGTGAAGGGGACGCCGCGCCGGCCGAGGAACTCCCGGCCGGTCTTGCACTCGGCGCCGCACTCGGCGCCGGAGAAGATCGTCACCGGGAAGTCCTTCGCCGCCTTGCGCATGGCATAGGTGGGCGCGCTGGTGTCGATGAAGCTGGCGCTGCCGATGCGCTTTTCCTGGATGTTGCGCGCGTCCGGCGGCGGGAGCTGGTCGGAGTAGTGCGTCTGCCCGTCCTTGTCCTTCCAGCGGTAGGTCACGTCCTGGTCGGGCGCCTGCGCGAGCGCGGGCGGGGCGAGGAGCAGGAGAAGCAGGGCGGCTGTGCGTGCGCTCATCGGCTTCGGGCTCGGCGGGTGGCTACGCGGCAATCATACCATTGTGCCGCAGCAGGGCATCCACGCGCGGCTCGCGCCCGCGGAAGGCCTTGAAGGACTCCAGCGCCGGCCGGCTGCCGCCGACCGCCAGGATCTCGCGCCAGAAGCGCTCGCCGGCCGCCGGGTCGAGCACGCTGCCGACCGCCTTGCCGTTCTCCTCGAACAGGTCGTAGGCGTCCGAGGACAGCACCTCGGCCCACTTGTAGCTGTAGTAGCCCGCCGCGTAGCCGCCGGCGAAGATGTGGCTGAAGCTGTGCGGGAAGCGGTTCCAGGCCGGCGGGCGCAGGACCGCGACCTCGTCGCGCACCTCGTCCAGGAGCTGCAGCACGCCCGCGTCGGACCATGGGTCGAAGTCGTGGTGCAGCCGCAGGTCGAATATGGAGAACTCGATCTGGCGCAGCATCTGCAGCCCGCTCTGGAAGTTCTTCGCCGCCAGCATCTTGTCGAACAGGGCGCGGGGCAGCGGCTCGCCGGTGTCCACATGGGCGGTCATGCCCTGCAGCACGTCCCACTCCCAGCAGAAGTTCTCCATGAACTGCGAGGGCAGTTCCACCGCGTCCCACTCGACGCCGTGGATGCCGGAAACCGCCAGCTCGTCGACCTGGGAGAGCAGGTGGTGCAGGCCGTGCCCGCACTCGTGGAACAGGGTGATCACCTCGTCGTGGGTGAACAGCGCCGGGCGTCCGCCCACGGGCGAGGAGAAGTTGCAGTTCAGGTAGGCCACCGGCGTCTGCAAACCCGAGGCCAGCCGCCTGCGGGTCACCGCCTCGTCCATCCAGGCGCCGCCGCGCTTGGTGTCGCGGGCATACAGGTCGAGATAGAACTGGCCGAGCAGCGCGCCGTCGCGCTCGATGCGGAAGAAGCGCACGTCCGGGTGCCAGGTCGGCGCCGTTTCCGGCGCGATGCTCACCGAGTAGAGCCGCTCGATCACGCGGAACAGTCCGCTGAGCACCTTCGGCTCCGGCAGGTACTGCTTGACCTCCTGCTCCGAGAAGGCGTAGCGCCGCTGCTTGAGCTTCTCCGAGGCGTAGGCGACGTCCCAGGATTCCAGCTTGTCGATGCCCAGTTCGTCCCGGGCGAAGGCCCGCAGCTCGGCCAGATCCTCCTCGGCGAAGGGCCGCGCCTTGGCCGCCAGTTCGCGCAGGAAGCCGAGCACCTGCTCCGGCGACTCAGCCATCTTGGGCACCAGGGACACCTCGGCGAAATTGCGGTATTCGAGCAGGCGCGCCTCCTCGGCGCGCAGCCTCAGGATGCGCCGGATCAGATCGGAGTTGTCGAACTCGGGCGGCCCGAACTCCGAGGCGCGGGTGGCGTGGGCGCGATAAGTGTCCTCGCGCAGGCCGCGCCGGTCGGCATACTGCATGACCGGCAGATAGGAGGGCGCGTGCAGGGTGAGTTTCCAGCCCGGCTTGCTTTCGCGCTCGGCCGCGGCCTGCGCCGCCTGCTTGACGTCCGCCGGAATGCCGTCGAGCTCGGTCTCGTCCTCGATCCAGCGGGCGTAGCGGTTGGTGGCGTCGAGGAGGTTCTCCTGGAACTTCGCCGCCAGCGCCGCCAGTTCCTCCTGGATCTCCTGGAAGCGCGGCTTGGCCTGCTCCGGCAACTCGGCGCCGGACAGGCGGAAGTCGCGGATCTCGTTGTCAACGATGCGCTTCTGCGCCGCGGTGAGCGCGGCGTATTCGACGCTCTCGCGGATCGCCTTGAACTTGTGGAACAGCGACAGGTTCTGGCCGAGCTCCGAATAGAACCGCGTCACTTCCGGCAGCATGGCGTTGTAGGCCTCGCGCCAGTCGGGTACGTCCTGGACGCCGTGCAGATGGCCGACGATGCCCCACGCCCGGGTCAGCTTCTCGTTGGCGTCGGTCATCGGCGCGACGAAGCGCTCCCAGGTGTCCGCGGCCGGGTCCGCCGCGAGCCGCTCGATCAGGGTGCGGTTCTCGGCCAGCAGTTGGCCGATGGCGGGCCTGACGTCGGCCGGCTTGATGAGGTCGAAGCGGGGGAGTCCGTTGAATTCGAGCAGCGGGTTCATGTTCGGGACGTGTCGTTACGTGATAGGCGGCACTGGCTCGTACAGATTGGGGCGGCGCGCGCAATAAAAAGGGCGGCTCGCGCCGCCCTTCCCGGAATCAGCGCGTCTACCGTACCACATCCCGGTAGCAGTGCCAGGTCGCGTGGCCGAGCAGCGGCAGGATCACCACTAGGCCGACCAGGCCGGTGGCGAAGCCCACGGCGGTCAGTCCGACGATCAGCGCGGCCCACACCGCCATCGGCAGCGGATTGGTCTTCACCGCGTCCAGGCTGGTGACGATCGCGGTCACCGTATCGACGTCGCGGTCCAGCAGCATCGGGATCGACACGGCCGAGACGGCGAACACCAGCGCGGCCAGCACCCCGCCCATGACCACATAGGCGGCGACGAAGCCGAGGTAGTCGCCGGACAGGAAGACTTCGCGCAGGAAGTGCAGCGGATCCGGGGACACGTCGCCGGAAAGCAGTGCAAACAGGATCGCCGACAGGCGCTCCCAGGCGATGGCGACCAGCGCCAGCAGCACCGCCATGTAGAACAGCGACTGGGCGTTGCGCCGCACGCCCTCGAACAGGTCGCGCATCCCCGACTGCCCGACGCCCGCCTCCCTGCGGCGGCTGATCTCGTACAGGCCGACCGCCAGGATCGGGGCCACGAGCAGGAACCCGGAGACCGCGACGGTGATCAGGTAGGGCCAGCGCGCCACAACGTTGAGGAGCATCCCGCCCACCAGGGCGAAGAAGATGCCGTAGGCGAGGCTTTCCAGCGGACTGCTGCGCAGGTCGCGCCAGCCCGCGGCCAGCCACTGCAGGGGACGCAGCAGCGGAATGCGCGCGATCTGCGCGATCCGGATCCGGGACGGAGCGAGGGAATGATCGGGGGAATCGAATGGACGGTCCATGGCTGCCTCCTTCCATGTGGGCGGTAGCCGATAGACCGCCCGGGCGGCGGCGAAGTTCGAAGACCCTGATTACGTAGGGGTGATGGCGGGCGGCGCCGGCCTCGGGCGGTCAGGCGGTCAGGCGGTCAGGCGGGCCAGGGCCTCGCGGTACTTCTCGCTGGTGCGCGCGATGATCTCGGCCGGCAGCCGCGGTCCGGGCGCCTTCTTGTCCCAGTCCAGCGATTCCAGGTAGTCGCGCACGAACTGCTTGTCGAAGGAGGGCGGGCTGCTGCCTTCGGCGTACTGGTCGGCCGGCCAGAAGCGTGACGAGTCGGGCGTCAGCACCTCGTCCATAAGCGTGAGCGTGCCGGCCTCGTCCAGGCCGAACTCGAACTTGGTGTCGGCGATGATGATGCCGCGCGCCAGCGCGAAGGCCGCGGCCTCGGCGTACAGGCGCAGCGCCACCTCGCGCACCTGCGCCGCCAGGGCGGCGCCGATCAGGCGCTAGACCGCGGCGTAGTCGATGTTCTCGTCGTGGGCGCCGGCCTCGGCCTTGGTGGCCGGCGTGAAGGTCGGCTCCGGCAGCCTGCCCGCCTGCTTCATGCCGGCCGGCAGGCGGATGCCGCAGACCGCGCCGCTGCGCTGGTAGTCCTTCCAGCCGGAGCCGATCAGGTAGCCGCGCACCACGGCCTCGATCGGTAGCGGCTTCATCCGGCGAACCACGACCGAGCGGCCGCTCACCTGGTCACGCTCTCGCGGCGTCACCACGCTCTCCGGTTCGGTGCCGGTGAGGTGGTTGGGAACGACATGGTTCAGGCGGCCGAACCAGAAGCTGGACACGGCGGTCAGCACCCGCCCCTTGTCGGGAATCGGGTCGGGCAGGATCACGTCGAAGGCGGACAGCCGGTCGGTCGTGACGATCAGCAGGCGGTCGGCATCCACCGCGTAGATGTCCCGCACCTTGCCGCGGCCGATCAGCGGCAGGCTGGCGAGCGAGGATTCGAAGAGGGTGTCCATGGTCGGTACCGGGCGATCCAGACTTGAGGTGGGCGCAATTATAGTGCGGGCGTGATGTCCGCCTGCGCCTCCGCGCGTCGCGTCGCCTCGTTGTTCCCCGCCGGCCACCGGAAATAATTCACGGGAAATTTCCCCACTGTTGGGGAATGCGGCTTGGGAATTTCCCCACTAATCCCCAATTCCGGTAAATGATGTGGGAATTTTTCCCGAAATGTCTATGCCATTCGGCCGACGGCAGTTCCCTGGGCCATGACCGCGGCAAGTCCGCGTCGCCGGCCGCGAATCCGGCGGCGAGCGAGGAACGGCGCGCTGCGGCGGCCAGAGGGGCGATGCGCCGCCGGCCAAGCATTCGCGCGATCGCCCGCTCCGGGGCGAACGTGTCCCGTCGAAACTGGCACGCGCGTTGCGTACAACGATACCGGGCGCGTTGCAGGTCGCGCTGGAGTTGAACCGAATATTCGGAGCCGGCAGGCGCAGTCGGGGTGCGGCGGCATGCACCGCGCCTGTATGGCGAACGAATACGGACCGTGCGAGCAACGCATGGCCGGCAGCGCCCCCAGCGCGAGGCATGGAGACGCGGACGATCGCGCGCAACGACCGGCAGCCAGGCGCCGAGCCTGGACGGTCACCGCGCATCGATCCGCACGAATAACATCGGCATAGCCGGAGGTCCCGTCAGTGAACCGTTGGCAACGACGGTGGGCAGGTGTGTTTGCGGTCGCCGCACTCTCTTCCGGGGCTCCCACCCTCGCAGGGGAAGGAGTGGAAAACGGCGACCGCCGGGGGGTGGAGAACGGCGATCGCCGGCAACCCAGATTTCTCCAGGAAATCTATGCCGGCGTCGTCACCAACCAGACCCTGACCTTCATCGGCCAGCGCTTCTACCGCGAGTTCGTTTCGAACTGGGCGGACAAGGAGCGTGCCGACCGCTACTCCCTCGCCATCCACGAGCGGCCCTCCGCCCGCTGGGGCAGCCTGATCTGGGTGGAGTATTCGAATCGCCGGGTATTCCAGATGTTCGTCTCGCCCGGCCGGGCGGACATCAAGGCCATCGGCGAGCAGGCAGCAGAGAGGGCTTACCAGAATGTCGTGGAGGCCGACATCCAGCGGCTGTTGATCCGCGAACCCGACGTCGGCCCGGACGAAATCTAGGCAGGAGCGCCCGATGAACACCTTCGCCATCCTCCGCAATGCATCGCTGCTCGGCGTACTCGTCCTGTCCGGACTGGGGGGGGCGCAGACCGCGTATGCCACCGAGCTGATCTACGTTCCGGTGAATCCCGCCTTCGGCGGCAATCCGCTCAACGGCCCCGTGCTGCTGAACAACGCCCAGGCGCAAAATGACAGGAAGGACCCGGACGCGGACATCTCCAGCAAGAAGTCCTCGCTCGACCAGTTCAACGAGACGTTGCAGCGCTCGATCCTGAGCCGGCTCGCGTCGGCGGCCTCGGGACAGCTCGTGGTGAACAACGAGATCGTCCCTGGGGCGTTCAAGACCGACGACTTCGAGATCAACATCGTTCCGCTCGGCGGCGGCGTCCTGGAGATCACGACCACCGACCTGTCCACCGGGCAGACCACTTCGTTCAGGGTGCAGCAGTGAGCCGTTCGACGCCCGGACGCTCCCGCACCGTCGCGCTGCTGCTCGCGCTCGGCGCCGCCGCAGTGGCCGGCTGCGCGCACCAGCCGCCGGCGGAGGTCAGCGGGCAGGCCCAGCTCACCCCGGCCTCGCCGAGCACGCGCGACCTGCTGCATCTGCCCGAGCCGAAGGGCAAGATCGTCGTCGGTGTCTACGGCTTCCGCGACCAGACCGGGCAGTACAAGCCCTCGCCGGACAGCTCCTTTTCGACGGCGGTGACACAGGGCGCAGCCTCGATGTTGGTGAAGGCCTTGCGGGATTCGAACTGGTTCATCCCGGTCGAACGGGAGAACCTTCAGAACCTGCTCACCGAGCGCAAGATCATCCGCGCCCTGGAGACGCCCCAGGACAAGGCCGCGGTGCAGGTGCCCGCGCTGATGCCCGCGACCGTGATTATCGAGGGCGGCGTCCTGGCCTACGAATCGAACGTACGCACCGGCGGGGCCGGCGCCCGCTACCTGGGCATCGGCCTGTCGACCCAGTACAGGGTCGACCAGGTGACGGTGAACCTGCGCACGGTGGACGTACGCACCGGCCAGGTCCTGAACAGCGTCTCGACAAGCAAGACCATCTACTCCTACCAGCTGAATTCCGGCGTCTTCCAGTTCGTCAGTTTCAAGAAACTGCTGGAACTGGAGGCGGGCTACACGCGCAACGAACCGGCCCAGCTCTGCGTAAAGGAAGCGATCGAGGCGGGCGTGGTGCACCTGATAGTCCAGGGGCTCAAGGACCGCGCCTGGTCGCTCAAGGACGAGACCCAGTGGAACTCGCCGGTCGTCCAGGGCTATCTGCGCGAGCTGAACGACTACGGCGCCGAGATTACCGAGTCCGAGGCGCGGGCCGTGGGCAAGAGCAAGGGGTGATGCGATGAGGGCGCGGAACGGCATGTTGACCACGGTGCGCGGCGCGCTGGCGTTGGCGCTGTGGCTGCCGCTGCTGGCCTGGGCGCAGACGGCGGACCTCGCGGCGCCCGAGTTGCCACCGGCGGAGATCGTCCCGGTGACCACGCACACCGCGGCGCTTACCCAGTTCGGCAATGGCAACACGGCCGAGCTGACCCAGGGCGGTTCGCGCCAGTTCGCAGACATCGTGCAGAACGGTCTGGGCAACCGGCTCACCGTCAGCCAACTCGACGCGCTCAACCGGATCGTGGCCTCGCAGAGCGGCGACCTGAACCAGGCGCTGCTCCAGCAGTTCGGCAGCGAGAACCTGATCAGCCTCGCCCAGACCGGCGTGGCCAACGTGGCCAACGTGACGCAAACCGGCACGCTGAACACGGCATCGATCGAGCAGCTCGGAAACGGCAATACCGCGGACGTACAGCAGACAGGAATCGGTTTTAACGTCGTCGTCAGACAGCTCGGTGACGGCAATGTTGCCCGGGTGATCCAGTTCTAGGGGGTCACAGTTCACCCGGTTAATGGGGGCCCTTGAGTCAAAATACAGGAGAGATCGTCATGAAATTCAAGCTATCCGCTCTGTCGCTTGCCATCAGCCTGGCCTTCGCAGGCTCCGCCTTCGCTCAGTCAACGGCGGACGTCACCCAGTCCGGATCAGGCAACTACGCCGGCGTCGCCCAGACCGCGTCGCCGGACGCCACCGCCACCGTCACCCAGACCGGCACGAACAACAAGGTCGGCGACTCCAGCACGGCTTGGTCCGGTATCACCCAGACCAACGCGATCGGACTGTCCACGGTCACCGTGACCCAGACCGGCGATACGCACAGCGCCTCGGCGACCCAGTCGAACACCTCGGCCGCGACGGTCAACATGACACAGGACGGTTCGGGCAACACCGCCAGCACGACCCAGGATGGCGGATCGAACGCGAGGATCACGATCAATCAAAGCGTCGGGCCGGGCAACGTTGCCAACGTAACCCAGAGCGGTTCGTCGAACGTCGGTGCCACCGTCATCCAGGCCGGCAGCAACAACGATGCCTCCGTCGTCCAGGCCGGCTCCAGTTTCAGCGATGTGACGGTCGGCCAGACCGGCACCGGAAACTCCGCTGGTGTCACGCAATCCGGTTCGACCGGGTCTAACACGACGGTGAACCAGAACCAGAACGCAAACCAGTCCAACGTCTTCCAGGGCGCCGCCGATTCGTTCGTCACCGTGACCCAGGACGGCACCGAGAACGTCGCCACCGTGGGCCAGTCCGGCTCGACCAACAACGCCATCGTGACCCAGGACGGCAACTCTGACCAGGCGCAGGCCACCGTCGGTCAGTTCAACACCGGCAACACGGCCATCGTGACGCAGACCAACGTGTCGAAAGCCGGCGCCGCCGCCGCTGCGACTTCTGCGTCTGTCGACCAGACCGGTTCGGGCAACAGCGCGATCGTCAACCAGGC
>DATMWM010000093.1:0-19318 GCA_035562535.1 Rhodocyclaceae bacterium
GCCCGGGGCCACGGGACGCGGAAGGGTTCACGGCCGCCGGGCCGCGTGGCGGATCGCCGACCAGGCTTCGAGCTTCGCCGCGTATCTGAGCAGTTCGCGGTCCCCGTCGGAATAGGGGCGCCACACCCCGACCAGCCGGAACTCCTTGAACAGGCCGTCCAGCGGATCCCCGCCGAATGCCATGTCGAGCACCAGTTGCCTGTCGGCAGGCGGCGCCCCGGACTCGACCCGGACATAGAGCGTTCCCCAGTCCAGCACGCCCCACGCAATCTCGTCCGCTTCCGGAACGAAGTCCGGCGCGCGCTGCCACCCGACGCGACCGCCGTCCGCCTCGTCCGCGCCGACCACCAGGGCGAGCGGACCGAAGTTCCTGGCCAGCCAGTCGAGCATCGCGGCCGCGCAGGGATTGACGCGCAGCCTCACCGAGGCGCACACGTCCGCCGGGTCCATCCGGGACCTATCGTCAAATGCACTCACGAAAACCTATTTTGTCTGTCGATGGCAGCGCAGTTATAGGCGGTTCGGCTAGACTTTCAAATATGCTCGAATTAGCATATTGCAGCGTCGACCTGCGCGCCGGCTGGCGGTTCGGCGGCGAATCGGCCGCCAGCGAGGAGGCGCAACTGCTGGACCTGCTCGCGTGCATCGCCCGCACCGGCTCGATCGCGGAAGCGGCGCGCGAACTCGGACTGGGTTACCGCGGCGCCTGGGGACGGATCGAAAAGTGGGGCAAGCGACTCGGGCAGCCGCTGCTAGACGCCGCCCGGGGCAGCGGGTCCAGGCTCTCGCCGCTCGCGCTGGAATTGCTCGCGATCGACGAGCGCCTGCGCCGGCGGATCGAGCCCCAACTGGCTGCGGCGCGCGAAGAGATGCGCGCCGCGCTCGACCGCCACGCCCGGGCCGGGACGCTGCGGCTGGCGGTGGTGGCGAGCCACGACCTGGCGCTGATCCGCCTGCGCGAAGCCCTCGAAAGCCAGGGCTGCGCCATCGACCTGCAGTTCCGCGGCAGCATCGAGAGCCTCTCGGCGCTCGCCCGCGGCGACTGCGACCTGGCCGGGTTCCACTGCCCGCTGGGCGATCTGGGCCGGCGGCTCTGGCCGGGCTACCTGCGCCTGCTGCGGCCGCGCAAGCATGCCCTGATCCGCCTGTGCCGCCGCGTCCAGGGGCTGATCGTGCAGAAGGGCAATCCGCTGCGGCTCAAATCGGTGGCGGACCTGGCGCAGGCGGACGTGCGCTTCCTGAACCGCCAGCCCGGCGCCGGCACCCGACTGCTGCTTGACCTGCTGCTCCAGCGCGACGGCGTCACGGCCGCCCAGGTGCGCGGCTACGCCTCCGAGGAACATACCCACGCGGCGGTGGCGGCGCTGGTGGCCGGCGGCGAGGCCGACGCGGGGCTCGGCATCGAAGCCGCGGCGCGCCGCTTCGGCCTGGATTTCGTGCCGATCGCCACCGAGGACTACCTGCTGGCCACGCGCCGCGACCGGCTGCGCGATCCGGCGCTGCTGGCGCTCAGGGCACAGCTCGCTTCGTCGGCCTTCCGCGCGTGCGTGGAATCGCTGGGCGGCTACGACGCCGGCGAGGCGGGCGCGGAAGTGCCGCTGCCCCCGGCCGGCCTGCAGGTCTAGAACGGAATATCGTCTTCCATGTCGCCGAAGCCCGTGGAGGCGGGTTTCGGGGCGGGACGTGCCGGAGCGGACGGTTCGCTCTCGCGCGGCGGCGCCTCACCCATGCCCTGGCGCGAGCCGAGCATCTGCATGGTGTCGGCGACGATTTCGGTAGTGTAGCGGTCCTGGCCGTCCTTGTCCTGCCACTTGCGGGTGCGGATGCGGCCCTCGATGTAGACCTGCGAGCCCTTGCGCAGGTACTGGCCGGCGATCTCGGCGAGCTTGCCGAAGAAGGCCACCCGGTGCCACTCGGTGGCCTCCTTCTTCTCGCCGGTGGCCTTGTCCTTCCAGCTGTCGGTGGTCGCCAGCCGGATGTTGGCGATCGCGTCGCCGCTGGGCATGTAGCGCGTCTCGGGGTCGGCGCCGAGGTTGCCGACCAGGATCACCTTGTTCACCGATGCCATCTAGATCTCTCCTCCGAGTATGCGTTGCGCCAGGCGCTCGTCCCAGCGATCCATGTTGACCTTCAGATAGGCGGTGCGCTTCTCCGCCTCCACCACCGCCTCGCGCACGCCGGGCAACTCGGCGAGCTGGCGCTTGATCGTCTCGATGTCCAGGTGCGCGGGAATCGCGAACTCGCGCAGCGCCACCACCGGCGGCGGCCGCATCGTGGCGGCCAGAACCAGCCACAGCCCGGCGACCGCCGCACCGAAGACGAACACCGCGCCGGGACCGACGTGCTGCGCCAGCGCTCCGCCGATCGAACCGCCGAGGAACAGCCCGAGCGACTGGGTCGTATTGTAGATGCCCAGGGCCGTGCCCTTGGACTTGGGCGGGGCGATCCGCGAGATCAGCGAGGGCAGGCTGGCCTCGAGGATGTTGAAGGCGACGAAGAAGACGAGCAGCATCGCCACCAGGGCGGCGAAGCTCCCGCGGCCGAGCAGGAAGCCGATCTGGCTGGCCAGCAGCAGCGCGACGGCGCCGACGAAGACCTTCATCATCCGGCCGCGCTTCTCCGCCGCGATGATCGCCGGCACCATCAGCACGAAGCTGGCGAGCACCACCGGCAGATAGACCTTCCAGTGCTCCGGCACCGGCAGGTTCCCGGCCGCCACCAGCGCCCCGGGCACCACCACGAACATCGCCATCTGCGCCAGGTGCAGGGCGAAGATGCCGAAGTTCAGCCGCATGAGTTGCGCGTCGCCGAGCACCTGGCGGAAGCGCGCCCTGCCGCCCTCGGGGACCACGATCTCGGGTGGATCCGGCACCGCGAAGGTCACTAGGGCGATCGCGCCCAGCGCCAGCGCGCCGGTGAGCAGGAAGATGCCGCTCATGCCGATCCAGGCGTAGAGCAGCGGCGCCAGTACCAGCGAGCCGGCGAACACCAAGCCGATCGAGGAGCCGATCATCGCCATCACCTTGGTGCGGTGCTGTTCCCGGGTGAGGTCCGCCGCCAGCGCGGTGACCGCCGCCGAGATCGCCCCGGCGCCCTGCAGGCAGCGGCCCAGGATGGTCGTGTAGATGTCGTCGGCGAGCCCCGCCACCGCGCTGCCGGCGGCGAAGAGCAGCAGGCCGAAGACGATCACCTTCTTGCGCCCCAGCCGGTCCGAGGCCATGCCGAACGGGATCTGCAGCAGGGCCTGGGTCAGGCCGTAGGCGCCCAGCGCGAGCCCGACCAGGGTCAGGTCGGACCCGCCGGGAATGGTCTTCGCCCACACGGCGAACACCGGCAGGATCAGGAACAGGCCGAGCATGCGCAGGCCGAAGATCGCCGCCAGCGAGGCGCCGGCGCGTCGCTCTTCCGGCCTCATGCGGTCGGCGGTCGGGGAAGACATCGGGGAAGCGGTTTGGCTCGGGAAACGCGGACCGCGTATATTAGCAGGTTGCCCGAACCGGCCGTCCCTCCCGCATGGACCAGATCCGCATCCGCGGTGCCCGCACCCACAACCTGAAAAACATCAGCCTCGACCTGCCGCGCAACCGGCTGACCGTGATCACCGGCCTGTCCGGCTCGGGCAAGTCCTCGCTCGCCTTCGACACGCTCTACGCCGAGGGTCAGCGGCGCTACGTGGAATCGCTGTCGGCCTATGCCCGTCAGTTCCTGCAACTGATGGAGAAGCCGGACGTCGACCTGATCGAGGGCCTGTCGCCGGCGATCGCCATTCAGCAGAAGGCCACCAGCCACAATCCGCGTTCCACGGTCGGCACGGTCACCGAGATCCACGACTACCTGCGCCTGCTCTACGCCCGGGCCGGCACGCCGCACTGCCCGGAGCACGGCACCGCACTGGAGGCGCAGACGATCTCGCAGATGGTGGACGCGGCGCTGGCCCTGCCTGAGGACACGAAGCTGATGATCCTGGCCCCGGTGGTGGCGGGCCGCAAGGGCGAGCAGCAGGACCTGTTCACCGAGCTCAAGGCGCAGGGCTTCGTGCGACTGCGGGTGGACGGCCAGGTGCACGACATCGACAGCCTGCCCAAGCTCGCCAAGCACAGCCGGCACGCGATCGACGTGGTGGTCGACCGGCTCAAGGTCCGCCCGGACGCGCGCCAGCGCCTGGCCGAGTCCTTCGAGACCGCGCTGACCCACGCCGACGGCCGGGTGGTCGCGGTGGAGATCGACTCCGGCCGCGAGCACCTCTACTCCGCCAAGTTCGCCTGCCCGGCCTGCGGCTTCGCGCTGGCGGAACTGGAGCCGCGGCTGTTCTCCTTCAACAACCCGATGGGCGCCTGCTCGCGCTGCGACGGGCTGGGCCAGATCAGCTTCTTCGATCCGCAGCGGGTGGTCGCCTACCCGCACCTGTCGCTGGCGGCCGGCGCGATCCGCGGCTGGGACCGGCGCAACCAGTTCTATTTCCAGATGCTGGCGAGCCTGGCCGCCCACTACGGCTTCGACGTCGAGCTGCCCTTCGAGCAGTTGCCCGAGGCGGTGCGCGAAGTGGTGCTGCACGGCTCGGGCAAGCAGAAGATCGCCTTCCGCTACCTGGCCGAGACCGGCCGCGCGAGCATAAAGGAACATCCGTTCGAGGGCATCCTGCCCAGCCTGGAGCGGCGCTACCGCGAGACCGATTCGGTGGCGGTGCGCGAGGAACTGGCCAAGTACCTGGGCACCCGGTCCTGCCCGCAGTGCGACGGCACCCGGCTCAAACCCGAGGCGCGCCACGTCACCGTCGGCGGCCGCAGCCTGCCCGAGGTTGCCCGCTGGTCGCTGCGCGAGGCCCGCGAGTTCTTCGCCGGGCTGCGGCTCGCCGGCCACCGCCAGCAGGTGGCCGAGAAGATCGTCATGGAGATCGCGGCGAGGCTGGACTTCCTGATCAACGTCGGGCTGGACTACCTGTCGCTCGACCGCTCGGCCGATACCTTGTCGGGAGGGGAGGCCCAGCGCATCCGCCTGGCCAGCCAGATCGGGTCGGGACTCACGGGCGTGATGTACGTGCTCGACGAGCCGTCGATCGGCCTGCACCAGCGCGACAACGGCCGGCTGCTGCAGACGCTGGCGGAACTGCGCGACATGGGCAACACGGTGATCGTGGTCGAGCACGACCAGGAGGCGATCGAGGCCGCCGACCACGTGGTCGACATGGGCCCCGGAGCCGGCGAGCACGGCGGGCGCGTGGTCTGCGCCGGTACGCCGGGCGAGATCGCCGCCTGCCCGGACTCGCTGACCGGCGACTACCTGTCTGGCCGGCGCGCGATCGCTGTGCCGGAGCAGCGCCGGCCGCTAGCCCCGGACCGGCTGATCGAGATCGCCGGCGCCCGCGGCAACAACCTGAAGGAGGTCACGGTCCGGGTTCCGGCCGGCCTGTTCGTCTGCGTCACCGGAGTGTCCGGCTCGGGCAAGTCCACGCTGATCAACGACACACTCTACGCGGCCGCCGCCCGCCACCTGTACGGATCGAGCGCGGAACCGGCGCCCTGCGAGCGCATCGAAGGGCTGGAACAGTTCGACAAGGTGATCAACGTGGACCAGTCGCCGATCGGCCGCACGCCGCGCTCGAATCCGGCCACCTACACCGGCCTGCTCACCCCGATCCGCGACCTGTTCGCCGGCACGCAGGAGGCGCGCTCGCGCGGCTACGGTCCGGGCCGGTTCTCGTTCAACGTCAAGGGCGGGCGCTGCGAGGCCTGCCAGGGCGACGGCATGATCAAGGTGGAGATGCACTTCCTGCCGGACATCTTCGTGCCCTGCGACGTCTGCCACGGCCGGCGCTACAACCGCGAGACCCTGGAGATCCGCTACAAGGGCCGCACCATCTACGAGGTGCTGCAGATGACGGTGGAGCAGGCGCACGCCTTCTTCGCCGCTGTCCCGGCGATCGCCCGCAAGCTGGAGACGCTGATCGACGTCGGGCTGGGCTACATCGAACTCGGCCAGAGCGCGATCACGCTCTCCGGCGGCGAGGCGCAGCGGGTCAAGCTGGCGCTGGAACTGTCGAAGCGCGACACCGGCCGCACCCTGTACATCCTGGACGAACCGACCACCGGCCTGCATTTCCGCGACATCGAACTGCTGCTCGGCGTGCTGCACCGCCTGCGCGACCACGGCAACACGGTGGTGGTGATCGAGCACAACCTGGACGTCATCAAGACCGCGGACTGGGTGATCGACCTCGGCCCGGAGGGCGGCGAGCGCGGAGGCCGCATCGTCGCGGAAGGCACCCCGGAAACCGTGGCCGCCTGCCCGGACAGCCATACCGGCGCCTACCTCGCCGGCGTGCTGCCGCCCCCTGCCGCAAGGCCGAAGCGGCGAAAGGCGGCCGTTGAATGACGCCGCGCATTCACGCGGCCGGCGCGCGCGTGTAAGATGGCGAAAATCCTGACGGCATGACGTCCATGCTTCCCGCCCGCATCCCCGCGCAGTCGGCGGATCCACGCGGCCTTCCAAGCCGCCCGGGCGGGTTATCCGCTATCGCCGACGCACCGCACCGCAGTCCGGCAACCGAGCACCGCGGCGGCGTCCGGCCGGAGATCCTCGAAGCGACCCCCGAAGCGGATGCCGGACACTGGCGCGTCGACGGCGCACGGTTCGGCCGGGCAGCCGCTTTCCAGCCCTTCGCCCACGGCGTGTTCCGCGCGCGGGTTCAGGTGGTGGATGCCGAATGGGTCATGGATCTGCCGCCGGATTCCGCTCGGACCGGCGGCTCGGCCTTCGGGCAGGGCCGGCGATCAGGTGCAGACGATCTGCTCGGGCTGCGCGTCCGAAGCGTTCCGGTGCCGGTCGAGCCGGAACCGGCGGACGCGGAGCCCATCGCGGCCGTTCCGGTCGCGCACGCGGGCGCGATAACGCGGCTCGCCCTGTCGCTCTACCAGACGGTCGCCGAAGGAGCAGCGGCGCCGCGCCGGTCGGTCGACCTGTTCGTCTGAACCCTGCGGTGGCTGCGGCCGCCGGACGGCGGCCGCGCGCAAATCAGAACTGGGTGGCGAAATCCACGGTGACGGCTTCGCCGCGACCGGCCGCGCCGCTCTCGGCGACCCAGCGCAACTGCAGGCCGAGCGGCCTGTGCCCGGAAGTCCAGGCATAACGCACCATGGTGCCGAGCGAGCCGCCCCGGGCGGCCCAGGCCGGCTGGGCAAGACCCAGGCCCGGATCGCCGTCCAGCGCGCGGTACACGCTTCCCGACACGCCCACGGTCCAGCTCTTGCCGATCTGTCCGGCCGCGAGCAGGTCCACGCGCGCCCGGCTGCCGGTGCGGTCCACGGTCGAACGGGCGTAATCCATTGCGAGATTCGCGGACAGTTCCACGCCCGAGGCCGGACTGCGGTAGGCGTAGCCGAGGAAGGGCGTGATGCCGCGCAGGCCCTCCTGGGCGACCGGCATTCCGTCGCCGGAGAAACCGGAAACCGGGCCGAATACTCCCACGCCGGTCAGAAGCTGGTGCGAACCGCTGCTCCAGCCGAGCGACGGTGCGATCGCGGTCGTGGCGTCCGGCTGCGTGGCCGCCAAGCCCGGCCACAGGCCTGGGGCGAGGCCGTCGCCGGTGCGCCGGGGTACGCTCACCTGCAGGCCGACGGTTCCCGAGCCGAGCTTCAGTCCGGCTGGCAGACCGTAGGCGTCCGTCCGACCGGCCGTTCCGCTGCCGGCCTGCAAGCCGATGACCGGCGGCGGCAGGGACGGGTCCACGATGTCCTGCACGGACGGCGCCACGGCGCGAGCCCCCGGGAAAACCTGAAGCCCGTTGCCCGCAGCCGCGGGAAGGCTCGCCGCCAGGGCGATCCAAGCGCCGGCCCAGAGGGTCGGACGAACTGCGATTCTGGCGCTCATCGTTATCTCCCGGTTCGCGAGATTCTTTTCCGCAAGCCTATTCCAAGCCCGCGTGGAACTCAATAACGGCGCGCAGGAAGCGGAAACAAAGGCCAATGAACGCAGGCGCCGATACAACAGCGCCGGTCAGGCTGCCGGGCGGGATCCCCCCGCCCGGCCCTGCTCCACCCAGGCGTCGATCAGGGTGTAACCGACCGCGAGCACCACCGGGCCGATGAAGATGCCCACCAGACCGAAGGCGATAAGGCCGCCGATGACACCCGCCAGAATCAGCAGCAGCGGCAGGTCGGCGCCCTTCTTGATCAGGAAGGGGCGCAGAAAGTTGTCCATGCTCCCGACGATCAGCGTCCAGACCAGGAGGAAGGTGGCCCAGGCATTGTCGCCGCTCCAGTACATCCAGGCGACCGCCGGGACGAGCACCAGGATGGGGCCGAGCTGGGCGATGCAGAGCATGAACATCAGTGCGGTGAGCACCGGCGCGAGCGGTACGCCGGCGATCGCCAGGCCGATGCCGCCGAGCACGGACTGCACCAGCGCGGTCACCACCACGCCCAGGGCCACGCCGCGGATCGCCTGGCTCGCCAGCACCACCGCGTGTTCGCCGCGCTCCCCGGCCAGACGCTGTCCGAAGCGCCGCATCCAGGCCGCCGCCGACTCGCCGCTGGCGTACATGATGGCGGCGATCACGACCGTGAGCAGGAACTGCAGGAAGACCATGCCGAAGCTGCCGACCTCGGAGGCGAACCATTTCGTCACGCTGCCGGCGTAGGGCGCGAGCTTCGCGGCGAATTCCTGGATGCCGGCGGCGGCGAACTGCTGCAGGAACTGCTGCAGCTTCGGCCCCACCACGGGCAGGCCGGCGACCCAGTCCGGCGGGGGCGGCATCCTGAACTCGGCCAGCCACTTGCCCCAGCCGACCAGCCGGTCGGCGTTCTCGACCAGGGTGGCGATCGCCAGCGACAAGGGCACGACCAGCACCAGCAGCAGGCCGGTCGTCATCACGCTCACCGCCAGCCCGCGCTTGTTGCCCAACCGCGCCTGCAGTCCGAGCATCAGCGGCCAGGTGGCGACCACTACCATCGTCGCCCAGATCACCGCCGGCAGGAACGGCCGCAGGATCCAGAAGGAGGCGGCGATCAGCCCGCCGATGAACAGCACGCCCAGGGTGATCTGGGCCAGGTCACGCTGGTTCGGGTTCATGTCTGCGCGGTCCGGTTGAGATGGCGGACGGATTATACGGGCGGGGCAGGCCGCGGCGCCTTGCGCGCCGGGTCAGCGGCCGTCCGCCGGCTGCGCCTGCCGCGGCGGCGGCAGCAGGAAATCCCGCGGCTGGCTGGCGAAGCGCTTGAGCACCTGGACCAGCAGTTCCCGCCAATGCGGAAACTCCACCCCGCGCGAACGCAGGGCGACCCACAGCGCCAGGGCGAAACTGACGGTCAGGTTGGTCAGTCCGATCAGCGCCACGCCGAGCACGCTCCAGACGACGACGGCCGCCGGCACGGCGAAGTCGACGGCCACCAGCGCGTAGCCCAGGTTGGCGGCGGCGAAGGCGATGTGGCGGATGTCCAGCGGCAGCCCGACGATGTTGCCCAGCGTTCCGGTCGAACCGAGAAAGATCCCGAAGAAGAAATTGCCCATCAGCCCGCCCAGGTTGCGGTCCACGTAATCGGCCAGCCGCTGCGTCCGCGCCGGGCCGAGCAGGCGCCGCAGCCACGGCAGCGCGGCGATGCGCTGGGGGATCTGCCGGTAGGCGGCGGCATTGTCGTAGTAGCCGGCGATCAGCCCGGACAGGAACAGGTAGAACCCGGCGATGGCCGCGTGCGGGATCGCCAGGCTGCGCAGCGGGTCCAGTTCGTGCAGCAGATTGCTCGCCTTGTCGGCATCGACCACGGGCCCGCCGGCCAGCCAGGACAGGCCGAGTCCGAGCGCAATCGCCGTAGGCAGCGCCACCAGGACGTTGCCCAGGATCGCGGCAAGCTGGCTGCGGAAGGTCTGCGCGATCAGGTCGACCAGCGCGGGCAGGTGGCGGATCCGGCCGCCGGTCTGGCCGATCGAGCCGGCGATCGTCGCCGCGGTCATCGCCGGCTGCTTGGTCGCGATGGTGAAGTGGCAGATGTGCACCAGCACGAATCCGAGCGAGTAGTTCATGCTGAAGGCGAAGGCCTGCCCGAGCGGCGCCAGGGGCAGCTTGGACAAAAGAATCTTGATCAGCGCCATCGTGCCGATGATCAGCCCGGCCCCGGCCGCCGAGCGCCACATGCGGCCGTACTCGGCCCGGTCGGCGGTGATGTAGTGCTCGCCGGTGCGGCTGGCGTTGTCGGTCACGCGCAGCGCCAGCAGCCCGACCAGCTCGTGGAAGTGCTCGCGCACGCTGTTGCGGCGCACGACGCCGCGCACCGCCTCGCCGAGGAACTCGATCCAGGCGTCCATCAGGACGGGTTGCGACTCGGGATGCAGGCGCAGCGTCAGCGCCTGCACCAGCATCTCCAGGCGGCGCAGGCTCTGCGCGGCGCGCACCAGCAGGTAAGTCAGCGGGAGGCTGGTGCCCTCGCGGGCGCTGGCCGCCCTGGCCCGCTTGAGCACCCCGTCGCACTGCGCGACGAACACCATGAGCTGCCTGCCGTCCGCGGCCTCGGCCGGCGGATCGCCCGCTGCCCTGACGGCATTCACGAAATGCTCGGCCTCGGCGGCGAGCGCGAGGAACGGCGAATCGAAGCGGCCCAGCCCCGGAACCACCCGGCCGATCTCCGGCTGCGTGCCCAGCGCCGCCACGCGCACGGCGAGCACGCGCACGGCCTCGAGCATGGCGTCCTCGACGCGGCGATGGGCCTCGGGATCGGCCCCGCCGGCAAGATCCAGCACCGACCAGAAGGCCCGGCGGGCCTCGGTCGAGACCGCCGCCAACCACACATGGTCCCTGGGCCCGTGGTAGATCATCGCCAGGCAATCGCTGATCCGCGCCGGGTCGAGCAGCGCGGGCAGGAAACGCTGGCTGGCGCGGCGCCACAGCTCGGCGAAGAAACCCGAAGCGGGCAGGATGCCGGCGTCGGTGAACAGGGTAAGCGGCTCGCGGTTGGCCAAAAGCTCCAGCAGCCGCGCGCGCAGCGCATTGCGCCTGGGCTCGGACTCGGCGATCAGCCGCGCGAGCAGCGCCAGCCGATTGGAGGGAGTCTCGCCGTCCGCCGGATCCTCGGGACGCAGCGCGTCGACCAGCGCGCGCACCAGCTCGACCGGGTCGTCGGCGCCGCGCACGAGGCGGTCGAGCACGATCTCCAGCGCGATCCGCGCGTCGGCCATCGTGCAGCCTCCCCCGCCCCGGCCGATCAGCCGAGCAGGCGGTCCGCGTCGTCCAGCCGCAGCCCTCCGGCCAGCAGGTCGGCGCGCGAGAAGCGCACCAGGGTGATGGCACGGCCCGACGCGGGATTGCCGGCAAGCTGGACAGTTTGGAACTCCACTTCCCGGCCGGGCTCGGTGACCTCGCCATCGACCAGCACGTTCATCGGCGTCAGCAGCACGCGATTGGACGCGAACTCGATCTCCCGGCCGGGATGGGACAGCACGTCGACCAGGTCGTCCAGCGCCTGCTCCAGCGCGTCGGCGCCCACGCCGAGGGCGGCGAGCTCGCGCTCGTTCTCCTCCAGCCTGGCCTCGACCCCGGGCAGATCCTGCTCGCGGGCCGCGTCGCCACCGCCGGCCATCGAACCGAGACCCGTTCCCTGCTGCTGCAGGATCCGCAGGCGGGTCCTGAGCAGGGCCCGCTCGTGCTCAAGGGACTGGCGTCGCGACTGCGCCTCGCCCGCGCGCGCCAGAACCTGCAGCGCCAGTTGGTCGAGCACGCGCCGCCCGATCTCGCGGCGCAGTTCCGGCTCGCTTGGGGCCAGGACGCGCATCTTGTGGTCGGTGAAGCTGAAGGTGGTCTGCGGCACGTCGCGGCGCATGACCTCGCCGTGCATGGCCATGCCCAGGCCCTTCTGTTTCACCAGCGCCATGCCGAGCACGGCGCAGACGTCCGGCGCGGCGGACTCGCGGGCGAAGTACGCCTGGACCTCCTGCGAGCGGCTGAAAAGCCGCGGCACGTCGTCCGCGACCGCGAAGAAGGCATGGATCGAGGGATCGCTCGCCCAGCTAGCCGCGCTCGCCTCCCGCGGCACCGGCAGCGTGGTGGCCACGCCGCGCAGATGGGCGATGGCAGCCTTCACCGCCGGGGCGAGCCGTTCCCGGTAGCGGCTCACCAGCGTCAGCCGCGGGTTGGTCACCTTGACCACGTAGTCGGTGGCCTCGCGGATCAGCGCCTCGGAAACCGCCCCGGCGTCGAGCTGCTGCTCGCTGCGCTTCCACCAGTCGAAGAGTCCCATCGTCGCAGCCTCACCCCATGATGTTCACGCCGCCATCCACGTACATCGTCTCGCCGGTGATACGCCGCGCGTAAGGCGTCGCGAGATAGGCGCAGGCGAAGCCCACGTCCATGATGTCCACCAGTTCGCCGACCGGCGCGCGCGCCACCGCCTCGTTGAGCAACAGGTCGAAGTCCTTCAGCCCGGAGGCGGCGCGCGTCTTCAGCGGCCCGGGCGAGATCGCATGCACCCGAATCTTCTGCGGCCCCAGCTCGTAGGCCAGGTAGCGGCAGGAGGCTTCCAGCGCGGCCTTGACCGGGCCCATCACGTTGTAGTTGGGCACCACCTTCTGGGCGCCGTGGTAGCTCATGGCGAACAGGCTGCCACCGTCCTTCATCAGCGGCGCGGCGAGCCTGGCCATGCGGATGAAGGAATGGCAGGACACGTCCATCGCCTTGGCGAAGCCCTCGGCCGAGCAGTCCAGCAGGCCGCCCTGCAGATCCTCCTTCGGCGCGAAGGCGATGGAATGAACGAGGATGTCCAGCGAGCCCCATTCGCGCTCGATGCGGGCGAACAGCGTCTCCAGCTCGCCCGGCTCGGCCACGTTCAGCGGGACGAAGATCGGCGCTTCGAGCTTGCGCGCCAGCGGCTCGACGTGCGGCCGCGCCTTCTCGTTCAGGTAGGTGATGGCCAGTTCGGCGCCGAGTTCGCGGAAGGCGCTGGCGCAGCCGTAGGCGATCGAGTATTCGTTGGCGATGCCGGCGATCAGCGCCTTCTTCCCTTTCAGAATCGGGCGCGGCAGCTCCTGGGACATGCGAACTCCTCCTTCAGTGCGATTCGATCACTCGCCGGGTGTGGCGCGCGATCATCAGTTCCTCGTTGGTCGGAATGACCCAGACGGACACCCTGCTCGACGCGGCGCTGATGCGCGGCCCGCCGGCCGCGTTCGCCGCCGCGTCGAGTTCCACGCCCAGCCAGCCCGCGTCGCGGCAGACCCGCTCGCGGATCGCCGGCGCGTTCTCGCCGATGCCGGCGGTGAACACGATGGCATCCAGCCCGCCCAGGGCGGCGGTCAACGATCCCAGCTCGCGGCGCATGCGATAGACGAACACGTCGAGCGCGGCCGCGGCGCGCGGATCCTCGCTCGCCAGCAGCGTGCGCATGTCGCTGGAAATGCCGGACATGCCGAGCAGCCCGGACTGCTGGTAGAGCAGCTTCTCGATGGCGCGGACGTCCATCTTGCGTTCGTCCATCAGGTAGAGCACCACGCCCGGATCCAGCGACCCGGCGCGCGTGCCCATCGGCAGGCCCTCGACGGCGGTGAAGCCCATGGTGCTGGCCATGCTCCGCCCTTCGAGGATGGCGCACATGCTGGAGCCGTTGCCCAGGTGGAAAACCACCGTCCGGCCCTGCGCCGCCTTCGCGTCGAACTGCGGCAACACCGAGGCGACGTACTCGTAGGACAGGCCGTGGAAGCCGTAGCGCCGCACGCCCGCCTCGTGCAGTTCGGCCGGCAGGGCGAAGCGCTGCGCGACCTCCGGGTTGCTGCGGTGGAACGAGGTGTCGAAGCAGGCCACCTGCGGCAGGCCCGGCGCGCGTTCCAGCAGGATGCGGATCGGCGAAAGGTTGTGCGGCTGGTGCAGCGGCGCGAGCGGGACGAACTTCTCGAGCGCCGCGAGCACGGCGGCATCCAGCCGCACCGGCCTGGTGTATTCCATCGCACCGTGCACCACCCGATGGCCGACGCCGACGAGCTGGTCGTCGGCCAGTTCGCCGCGCAGGAACTCCATGATGTGCTCGAGCGCACCCTCGTGGCCGAGCCTCACCTCGCCCCAGGACTTCTCCGAGCGGACGCTCCCGGCGCGATCCTTGGCGACGAAGCGGGGCGAGGTGTAGATCCCTTCGATCTGGCCGCGCACGTCCAGTTCCAGGTCCTCCCCGCGCTGGAGGAACAGCGAGAACTTGATGCTGGAGGAGCCTGCGTTCAGTACGACGATTGCGTTCGCCATGGGTCATCCTTCTCCGAAAATTTATTGTCCCGGGCGCGATCGCGCCGCGGGGCGGACCGTCACGCGGCGCTCCCGGCGCCGAGCTTCTGCCGCCGGGCGTGCGCCACCAGCACCATCACCGCCGTCGAGGCCAGCCGTGTGCGCACCGAGTCGGCGCGGCTGGTGAGCACGATCGGCACCCGGGTGCCGAGCACGACGCCCGCGGAGTCGGCCCCGGCAAGATACTGCAGCTGCTTGGCCACCATGTTGCCGGCTTCCAGGTCCGGGACCAGCAGGATGTCGGCCCTGCCGGCCACCGGCGAGACGATCTTCTTCGTCCTCGCCGCCTCCTCGCTGATCGCGTTGTCGAAGCCGAGCGGACCGTCCAGCAGGCCGCCGGTGATCTGGCCGCGGTCGGCCATCTTGCACAGCATCGCCGCGTCCACCGTCGCCTGCATGTCCGGATTGACCGTCTCCACCGCCGCCAGGATCGCCACCCGGGGCTGCGGGATGTCCAGCACCTGCGCCAGGTCGATCGCGTTCTGCACGATGTCCGCCTTGTCGCGGGCGGTGGGCGCGATGTTGATGGCCGCGTCGGTGACCAGCAGCATGCGCGGATAGGCCGGCACGTCCATCACGAATACGTGGCTCACGCGCCGGGCGGTGCGCAGCCCGGTGGCCGAGGGCACGACCGCGCCCATCAGCTCGTCGGTGTGCAGGGAGCCCTTCATCAGCGCCTCGACCTCGCCGGCGCGGGCCATCGCCACCGCCTTCTCCGCCGCGCCGTGGCTGTGCTCGGTCGCCACGATGCGGCAGGACGAGAGATCCGCGCCGGCCGCCGCGGCCACCGCCCGGATCTTGTCCTCGGGGCCGACCAGGACCGGCTCTATCAGCCCGCGCCGCGCCGCCTCCAGCGGTCCGAGCAGCGAGTCGCGGTCGCAGGGATGGACGATCGCGCAGGCGACCGGCGGCAGCCCCTCGCAGCGGCGCAGGATCTTGGCGAAGGCGTCGTTGTGCCGCAGGATCAGCTCCGGCGTGGCCACCTCGTCGTAGGTGATGCGCGCGGTCGGCGCGGCCACGGTCACGCTGCCGGACACCAGGTCCAGCCCGTCGCGGCTCACCCTGCAGTCGAAGACGATCTGATGGCCCTCGTCGCGCTTCTCCCGGGCGGTGAGTTCGCCGACCAGGGCGTCACCCACGCCCACCTCGCCGGCGAAGCGCAGGTTCTGGCTCAGTATCGTCGTGCCCGGACCGGGCAGGCGCCGGCTCAGCAGCCCGGAGACGATCGCCTCGGCGCCGACCGCCTTGGCCCTCATCACCGCCTCGCGCTCCTCGCCGGCCTCGATATGGAAGGGATCGACGTCCCCCGAGACCAGGGCCAGCGCCTCGACCTCGGTCTGGGTGACGCGGCGGGAGAACGATACGGTCTCGCCGACCGCGATCTCCTCGAACGTCCTGTTGGTGAACGACGACATCCGCCCCCGCCGGCTAGCTTGCCTTCTTCACCGGGGTCAGCCGCGGCGGACCGTCGCCCGCCGCGCTCAGCACGCCCCGGATCCGCTCGAACATCCGTCGCTGCTCGGCCGACACGTTCTGCACGACGCGCGTGTCGGAGAAGAGCTTCCCGGCAAGCGTCAGGAAGCGCTTGCGGTCGGCACGGTTGGCGAGCAGCTTCGGCAGCGTCTCGATCGCCTGCTCCGGCTCGTAGCGGCAGATGATCTCCTGCTCGCCGCGGATGCGCCGCCTCTGGTCCGGCGCCAGGTCCGGCAGCAGGTCGCGGTACTCCTCCAGCATCTCCTGCCGCATCTCGAGCAGATCGAGCGACATCGACGCGCCCTGCCTGGACAGCAGATAGCCGGTCCGCGCCACGGCTTCCGCGTAGCCGCCCTCCGCTATCGCCGCCAGGGCTTCGCGCACGACCGGCAGCTCCCGCGGGTCTTCGGCCGCGGCCGGCGCACGTGCCGCGCCCTGGTGCTTGTCGGCCACGTAGAGCGAGAACAGGTTGCCGTAGGTCAGGAAGAACAGGGCCTCGCTGATCGCATCCCGGGTGGCCCGGTAGTAGTCGAGCGAGGCGCTCACCAGCTCGGAGACCATGCCCTCGGCCTTGCGGAAGGGCTGGTCGGCTTCGGCGGCCTGGCGCTGGGCCCTGACCATGTCGGCGGCCGGATCGATCCAGCGCATCCAGGGATTGAGGTCGGACACCGCCCATTTCTCGAAGCGCAGCGGGTGGAATTCGCGCTGCAGCTTGGCCAGGTAGTCGTTGGACATGGCCTGCACCAGCGGCTGGGCGAACAGCTCGTAGGCGCGCTGGTTGAACTCGGCGACCTCGGCCACCGCCTCGAACGGCTTCTCGTCGGCGCGCCGGAAGCGGTTCAGCTTCCCTGCGATCTCCTCCAGCCGCCGCTCCTGGAACTCCACCTCGTACTCGGGCTTGCCGTCCTTGCCGACGCTTTCCTTGATGCTCATGGCGTAGAGGCCGGCAGGCAGCGCCTCGATCGACTTGAGCACCGAGACGAGTTCCCGGTACTCCTTGCGCGCCACCTTGCCCGAAACGAAGATGCCCAGGTGGCCGATGTTCTCGTGCATCAGGCCGACGATCACCTGGCCGCGGGCCTTGATCTCGTCGGTCGAGCCGTACACGTCGGCCACCCAGTTGAAGGCCTGCTGCGGCGGCGTGATGTTGTCGCCCATCGAGGCAAACAGGACGATCGGCGACTTGATCTGCTTGAGGTCGAGCAGGCCGCCGGTGGTGCCCTTGACCGCCCCGGACCACAGTTCGTTGCCGACGAACAGGTTCTGCACGATCCACTCGATCTCCTCCTTGTTGAGGAGGTAGAAGCCGCCCCACCAGCGCTCGAACTCGAGGAAGCGTGCCGGCTCGGTATCGATGTTCGCGTACAGGTTGTAGTACTTGTCCCAGAAGCTGTTGGCCGGGTTCAGGTTCTCGAAGTTCTGCACCAGCCAGGCGCCGTCGAAGACGCCGTTGCCGAGGTCCGCGACCAGCGAGGCGAGCCAGGTGCCGCCGAGCAGCCCCCCGGAATAGCGCATCGGGTTGTCGCCCTCGCCCTCGCGCCAGGCGCCGCCCCAGTAGGACATCGGCGCGCCGTTGATCAGCACCGGCCCGGTGTTGTCCGGGTCCGAGGCGACCAGCATCATCGCCGCCCAGCCGCCCTGACAGTTGCCGACGATCACCGGCTTCGGGCTGTCCGGGTGGAGTTCGCGCACCTTGCGCACGAAGCGCTGCTCGGCCGCGGTGACGTCGAGCAGGGTCTGCCCCGGTTCGGGCTGCGGGAAGAAGATCACGAAATAGACCGGATGCCCCTCCCTCAAGGCTTCGCCGACCTGGGAGTCGTCCTTGAAGCCGCCGATGCCCGGGCCATGGCCGGCACGCGGGTCGATGATCAGGTAGGGGCGCCGCTTCGGGTCGGTGACCACGCCCTGCGGCGGGACGATGCGCACCATGGCGTAATTCACCGGCCGCTGGAAGCCGCGCGCGTCCATGACCATCTCGTGGTCGAAGTGCAGCAGCGGCGGCTTGCCGGCGCGTTCGTGCTCGACGAAGTTGTTGCCGCGCTGGCGCAGCGTGTCCCAGAACAGCACCGAGCGCTGGGCGAAGTCGGTGGCGTACTGCGACCAGTTCGACCAGATGTCCCAGGGCGACATCGGCCTGGCCAGCAGGTCGGTCATGTGCTCGCCGAAAGCCTTCTTCACCCGCTCGTTGTAGTTGTCCTGGGCGATCTGCACCCGCTTCTGGAAAAGCTGGCTCACCTTGCCGGCCACCTCCTGGGAATTGGCCATCTGCCTGCTCAGATCGGTCGTCACGATGATCCCCTCCTGCTGGAAAAGCGCCTCACGCGGCGGGCCGCCCGGCCGGACGGCTCGCCTCCCCGCGCATGCCGCCAAAGTCTAGCACCCGCGCCAATCGTGCACATTGCGCGATGTCGGTCCTCGGCGACCCCTGGCGGCCCTACCGGGATTCGGACTCCAGCGCCTGCCGGGCGGCCGCCAGTTCCTGCCGCTTCGCGTCGTCGATCTTCGGGTAGGCCAGGTCGAGCTTCTCCAGGGTCTCGACGATGGCGGTGGCCACCACCAGCCGGGTGAACCACTTGTTGTCGGCGGGCACCACGTACCAGGGCGCGTGCTCGGCGGCGGTGGCGCGGATCGCCTCCTCGTAGGCCTTCATGTAGGTATCCCAGCAGCCACGCTCCTTTACGTCGGCCGGCGAGAACTTCCAGTTCTTCTCGGGGTGGTCGAGGCGCTCCATGAAGCGCTCCTTCTGCGCCTCGCGCGACACGTGCAGGAAGAACTTCAGCACGACGACGCCGTTGCGGCTTAGGTAGCGCTCGAAGCCGGCGATGTCCTCCAGGCGCTCCTTCCAGATCTTCTTCGTGACCAGCTTCGGCGGCAGCTTCTGGGCGGCCAGCAGTTCCTGGTGCACCCGCACCACCAGCACCTCCTCATAGTACGAGCGGTTGAAGATGCCGATGCGCCCGCGCTCCGGCAGGTTCCTCATGTAGCGCCACAGGTAGTCGTGGTCGAGTTCCTCGCTCGACGGCTGCTTGAAGGAGTACACCTGGCAGCCCTGCGGATTGACCCCGGACATGACGTGCTTGATGGTGCCGTCCTTGCCGGCCGCATCCATCGCCTGGAACACCAGGAGCAGCGACCAGCGGTCCTGGGCGTAGAGCTTGTCCTGCTCCTCTGCGAGCCAGTCCACGCCGCGCTGCAGCCATTCCCTGGCCTCGTCCTTGTGCTCGCCGCTCAGGCGGTGGGTATCGCCCGGGTCGATGTTCGCGAGCCGGAAACCCTTGCCCTCGGTGACGCGATAGCGGCCGATGAACCGGTCGATCCGCCGCAGCATGTCCTTTTCGCCCATACCTGGTTCCTCCGATCGGGTTGCGCCGGACGCCGAGCACCGGCGGCCGGCCGATGCTAGCAGAACCGCGGAACGCCGGCGCCGGGCGGCGCGCGGTGATGAATCCTTGTCAGCAGCTAGGCGAACGAACGTACTAAGATTCGCCTTCCCCGAACCGCCGAACGCGAGTGAAAACCATGAAATGGTTGCGCAACCTCCTGCGTAAGCCCGACCGCACGCCGGCCGGCGCCGGCGTTCCGCGGTTCTGCTAGCAT
>DATMWM010000094.1:0-3047 GCA_035562535.1 Rhodocyclaceae bacterium
GTGACGAACCAGACTCCGGGCATCCGAGCTGCCCCGGGCCGTGAGATCGCTCAGGGCGACGCGGCCCGGCCGCCCCGATCCTCCTCGCGCAGCAAGCCGAACGCGCGTAGTTCGGCCTGCGTGAGGATGCGCATATCCCGCGGCGGCACCTCGATCATGGCGTCGTAGAGCCGCTTGCCGATCCCCATCTCGGCGAGATAGCCGCGGATCTCGCGCGCACCTTCCTCGGTTCGCCGCAGCGCCTCGGCGCGCGAAAGCGTCAAAGCATCGACCGGTTCGGGCCGGTGGATGCCGACGCGGCCGTGGATCGCCCGGGACGACGCCCCCGCCAGCGCCAGGACGCAGGCGCTGAAGCAGCGACCGCGCGGCGGCACGTAGCCGTGCGCCGACGCCGCGCGCAGCGCCCTGCCGATCTTCATGGCCGCGTGGGCGTCGCCCCCGCCGCTGTCGAAGCGCACCAGCAGCAGAGTCTTGGGCGAATCCATGCGGTGCAGGATGCCGCTCAGGACGAGCGCGTCGCGGGCGGTGATGTTGCCGGTGACCGCGAGCGTACACGCCGCGGGCGCAGGCCGGTGCGGATCGCGGCAGGGCGTCGCCTCGGCGAGCGCGGCCCGGGTTGAACCGGCCGCCGCGAGCAGGATGGATCCCGACAGCCAGACGAGCGCTCGAACCCGGAGAGTTCGGGGTCGGAACGTCGCACGGGTCTTACGGGGCTGCATCTTGTCTTTCGGCAAGCAACGCAGGCGAGCATGCCACAGCGGCCGCCGGTCCGCCCGCGCGGGTATCGCAAAAAACCCGGTTGCTATAATGCCGCCACAACAACGCAGTCAAGCGCAGGGAGCGACGATGAAGTTCTGTCCGAAGTGCGGTGCGGTGGCGGATTCTGAGGACCGGTTCTGCCAGAAGTGTGGATCCCAGTTCGGCCAGACCGGCGGCGGCGCGCCGGCCGCGGCGCCGCCGGAGGACGAGGACAAGACGGTGATGATGCCGCGCAGGCCGGCGAGCCCGCCGCCGCAGCCGCGGCCCGATCCTGCCGCCGGCGCCTCTCCGGGCCGCGTCCCGCCGTCGGGAGGGCAGGCACGGCCGGAGCCGGAAAGACCGCGTGCTGCTGCCGCGCCCCTGACCCCGCCGCCGCGGCGCCCCGAGCCTGCCCAACCGGCCGCGGACCGCTCCGCCTGGATGGGCTGGCTGCTCGCGCGGGTCAAGAACATTCTGCTGAGTCCCAAGTCGGAATGGCCGGCGATCGCGGCCGAGGCCGAGACCGTATCCAGCCTGTACAAGCGCTACATCGTTCCGCTGCAGGCCGCGGCCTCGGCCGCGGGGCTGCTCGGATCGCTGTTCGTGCTGCTCGGCATCGGCTTCGGCCTCGGGCTGGTCGGCGCCCTGCTCTCGGCCGCGGTCGGATTCGCGCTCGGCCTGCTGCTGGTGTTCGTGGTCGCGCTGATCGTCGATGCGCTGGCGCCGAGCTTCGGCGGGCAGAAGAACACGGTCGGCGCGCTGAAGCTGGTGGCCTATTCCTACACGCCGAGCTTCGTCGGCGGACTGCTGATGGTCCTGCCCTTCCTCGGGCCGCTGATGCTGCTGTTCGCGCTCTACGGGCTGTACCTGCTCTACCTCGGCCTGCCGGTGCTGATGAAATGCCCGAAGGAGAAGGCGCCGGTCTATACCGTGGTCATCGTGGTGATCACGCTGGTGCTGTCGCTGGTGATCGGCATGGTCACGGCCGGCCTCACCGCGCTGGTCGGCCTGGGCGTCGGCGCGGCCAGCATCGGCTCGTCCGCACCGGCGGTGCTGGGCGACATCACCGGCAGCAAGGACTCCACCGAAGCGACGAAGAAGCTGGAAGACTGGACCAAGCAGATGGAGGCCGCCTCGAAGAAGATGGAGGAGGCGCAGAAATCCGGCGATCCGAACGCGGTGGCCGCCGCGGCGGGCGACGCGCTGGGCGCGGCGCTGTCGGGCGGGCGCAAGGTCGAGCCGGTGGACTTCCGCGAACTCAAGGCCCTGCTGCCCGAGGGCGTGGGCGGCATGAAACGGCTGCAGGCGAGCGGCGAGAAGGGCGGCATGGGCGGGCTCAGCGTGTCCACGGCCGAGGCGCGCTACGACGACGGCGGCGGCAGGTCGGTGGAACTGAAGATCGTCGACATGGGCGGCGCCGGCCTGGCCACCGCCGGGATGGCGGCGTGGTCCATGGTCGAGATCGACAAGGAAACGGAGAGCGGCCGCGAGCGCACCGGCAAGCTGGACGGCCGGCCGTTCCACGAGCAGTACGACGGGCGCAACCGCTCGGGCGAGTTCGCCCTGCTGGTCGGCAAGCGCTTCCTGGTCGAGGCCAGGGGCAGCGACGTCGATCCGGACACGCTGAAGAGCGCGGTCACGGCGGTCGATCTCGGCAAGCTGGAATCCATGAAGGACGCGGGTGCGAAGAACTGACGGGGCGCCCCACCGAGCCGATCGTCCGCCTGGAGAAACGACGAATGACGAAATGCATCGCCTGCGGGACCGAGAACAAGGCCGAGGCCAGGTTCTGCCGACAATGCGGAATCCAGCTCGAGTCCGCGCTGGCCGACGCGGATTCGGAAGTCACCATCGCCATCCCAGCGCCGGCCGCGCCGGCCGTGGGCCAGCGCGACGAGGCGCACACGCTGGTCACGCGCTGGGCCTCGCAGCGACCGGCCGAACCGGCAGGCGAGGCTGCGTCGGCTTCTTCCGATGACACGATCCCCGCGACCATCCCCACGGTCATCCCGACAGCCGCGCCGGCGAAACCCGCCGCAACGGCCGCGCCCCGGCGCGGCCGCGCATGGCTGATCGGCACGCTGGCCGTTGCGGCCGTGGCGCTGATCGTCGCCTTCGCTTACGTGGTGGTCGGAAGCGGCAAGCACCCGCCGGAAGTCGCCGCCGTGCCGAAGGCGGAGCAGCCCGCCAGGGCGCCGGCACCCGCCGTCGTCCCACCCCCGCCGGCCGCGGTCGCGCTGGTGCCGCCGCCGGTCGAGCCGCTCCCGGCGACGACCGAAGCCGCCGTCCCGCCGAGCGCGCCCGAATCC
>DATMWM010000095.1:0-3101 GCA_035562535.1 Rhodocyclaceae bacterium
ACCCGGGGCAGCGCCGGATCCAGCCGCGCATCGACCGGCACCCGGGCGTGCTCGTACAGGCCGAGCACCTCGCCGACCAGCGCGTTCAGGTCCAGCGGCGCGATGGTCGGCGGCGGCAGGCGCGCATAGTCGCGGAAGTCGTTGACCATGTTCTTCAGCGCCTCGACCTGATTCACGATGGTCTGCGTCGAGCGCTCCAGCATCGCCCGCTCGGTCGGCGCCAGCTTGTCCGCCAGCTTGATCTGCAGCCGCTCGGCCGAGAGCTGGATCGGCGTGAGCGGATTCTTGATCTCGTGCGCGAGCCGCCGCGCCACGTCGCCCCAGGCCGCGGCGCGCTGGGCGGAGATCAGCTGGGTGATGTCGTCGAACACTACCACGAGTCCGCCGCCTCCGGCCTCGGGCAGCCGGGCGCCGTGCAGCAGCAGCACCTTGGGCGGGCCTTCGTCCACGGCGAACTCGAGCTGCATCTCCCAGACGTCCCGGTCGGCGAAATGCTCCAGGATCGTGTCGCGCAACTGGTGCTGGCGCGGCCATTCGGCAAGCGTTACCGCCTCGAAGCCGGCCAGGTCGTCGCCCAGGATGTCGACCGCGCCGCGGTTGGCCGCCCGCAGCTTGCCGTCCCGCGAAAACGCCAGCACGCCGGCCGACAGGTTGGCCAGCACGCTCTCCAGGTAGGCGCGCGCGGCCTCGACCTCTGCGCGATTGCGTTCGGCGAGCGCGCGCGCCTCGTCGAGCTGGCGGGTCATGCGGTTGAAGGACTGGGTGAGCACGCCCAGTTCGTCGCGCGCGGGCAGCGAGCGCCGCGGGCTGAAGTCGCCGGCCGCCACCGCCTGGGTGCCCTCGGCCAATATGGAAAGCGGCGCCGACAGCCTGCGGCTCAATACGAACGCCACCGCGATCGCGGCGAACAGCGCCAGCAGCAGCGTCAGGGTCAGGGTAATCGCATACAGCCGCTTGAGGCCGACCCGCGACAGCGACAGCTCCTGATAGTCGCGGTACACCGCCTGCACGCTCTCGGCGCTCTGGGCGATCTGCGGCGGCACCGCGTGGGTGAGCTGCAGCACGCGCATCTCGGCGGCAAGCGAGGTGCCGCCCACCGGCACCAGCGCGCGCACCAGCATGCCGGTTGCGGCGTCGCCTTCCACCGCGGTATGCGCGCGGCCCTGCCAGACCTGGCGCAGCAGGCTCGGCCCGGGCCGCTCCGGCAGCAGCGTTCCGACCTCGGCCGAACTGCTGGCGACGATCTGCCCGTTCGACCCGAACAGCGTCGCCGTGTCCACGCCGGCCTGCTCGCGCAGCCGGTTGAGCTGCACCGCCACCGACTTGCCGCCGGCGAGATCCAGCGCCATCGACTCGGCCTTGGCGGTCAGTTGGCCCTGCAGGTAATCCAGCGCGCTGCGGCCCAGGTTCAGGCCGCCTTCCAGCGCCCCGTCGACCCGCACGTCGAACCAGGACTCGATGCTCTTCACCGCGAACTGCACCGACACCGCGTAAATCAGCACGCCGGGCACCACTGCCATCAGCGCGAACATCAGCAGCAACCGGTATTTCAGCCGCGAGCCGAACACCCGCGCCTTGTAGTCGCGCCACAGCCGGTGGAGCTGGAAGGCCACCAGGCCGGCGAGCAGGATGGTCACCGCGCCCGTGAGGCCGAGCAGCAGCGGGAAGTGCCGGGCGAACAGCGCGGTGTTCGCGGTGGCCGTGGTGAGCAGGAACAGGAGCACGCCCGCGGTCGCGGCGGCCACGAGGATCAGGGCCCTCATTTGGCTTCCCGCTCGGGCGCGGTGTAGGGCCAGCGATGCCATTCCGAGCCGATGTTCCATTCCTTGCGCCCGATGGCGGTCACCTGCAGCGGCTTGGGCAGCTCGCCCAGGTCCAGGTGCAACCGCACCGCCGCCTCGTAGGTCATACCCGGCTTGAGCGCGCCCTTGTCCGCCACCTGCCATTCGCGCACCCGCGACAGGATGCGCAGCGCCTCGTCCAGCGTCTGGAAGCTCTGCGCCAGCGCGCCGGTCGACAGCCGGTACTGCCGCGTCAGCGCATGGTAGGACAGCCGGTAGGTCTGGCTGCGGGCGGCCACGCTCTCGTCGAACCAGTACCAGCGGTCGCGGGTAAGCTCGAACTCCAGCAGGAAATACAGCGGCACCCCGCGCGAGACGACCTCCTCCAGGTGCGGGCTGAGCTCGACGCGAAAATCGGCGTTCAGCACGTAGCCGTCCTCGCCGGGGACGAGCGCCGCGCTCTTCACCTCCACCTCGCCGGCTGCGCGCACGGCGCCGGCGCAGCAGGCGAGCAGCAGCCCGAGCCAGAAGGCCCTAAGTGCGCTTTTCCAGGAGAGCGTAGAAGAAACCGTCATGTTCCGCTTGCGGCAGCAGTTGGCGCTGTGGGGCGCCGTCCAGCGGCAGCCGCAGGCAGTCTACATGACGCGCGGCGAAATCCGCGATCCGGGCCCCGTTCTCCTCGGGGAACACCGAGCAGGTCGCGTAGAGCAGCCGGCCGCCCGGGGCGAGCACCCGCCACAGCGATTCCAGGATCTGCGCCTGGGTGGCGGCGAAGCCGGCGATGTCCGACTCGCGCCGCAGCCACTTGATGTCCGGGTGGCGCCGCACCACGCCCGATGCCGAGCAGGGCACGTCCGCCAGCACGCGCTCGAACGGCCGCCCGTCCCACCAGTCCGCGAGCCGCCGGCAGTCGGCGGCCTTCAGCTCCGCTGTCAGGCCGAGCCGGTCGAGGTTCTCCCGCACCCGCGCCAGCCGCGTAGCGTCGCTGTCCAGCGCCAGCAGGTCGATCGCCCCGGGAACGGTGGAATACGGCCGTTCCGGACTATTCCACCCTACGCACCCAGCGCCGCCCGCGTCGCCCCCGCCGCCGTAGGGTGGAATAGGCCCGCCAGGGCCGTATTCCACCGCTCCACCGCCCCCAGCGCCGTAGGGTGGAATAGCCGCGCGAGCGGCGTATTCCACCGTCTCCCCGGCGCCAGCAGTCCCCGCCGCCCCCGCCAGTTCCAACACATGCGCCGTCTTCCCACCGGGCGCGGCGCAGGCGTCCAGTACCCGCATGCCGGGCAGCACGTCGAGCAGCGGCGCCGCCTGCTGCGCCCC
>DATMWM010000096.1:0-5259 GCA_035562535.1 Rhodocyclaceae bacterium
GTATCCAAGGCTCACATACATTTCGGAGGAGGAGTGAACATGCAACTGACCCAGCGCCATGAGGAGTACTGGCGCAGGAACCTGAAGATCACCGTGATCCTGCTGGCGATCTGGTTCCTCGTGACCTTCGTCGTCGGGTTCTTCGCCCGCGAAATCAACGAGATCCGCATTCTCGGCTTCCCGCTGGCCTTCTACATGGGGGCGCAGGGGGCGCTGATCATCTACATCCTGATCATCTGGGTCTATGCGAAGTACATGAACCGGCTGGACATGGACTACGGCGTGCACGAGGGGGAGGACTGAGCCATGGCCGCGCAGACCCAATCGCAATTCACCGCCTCGCTGAAGAAGTACTACAGCTTCTACACCGGCGGCTTCGTCGCCTTCGTGATCGCCCTGGCGATCCTCGAACAGCTCGGCGTGCCGAACAAGTGGCTCGGCTACATGTTCCTGTTCGCCACCATCGGGCTGTACGCCGGCATCGGCATCATGAGCCGCACCGCCGACGTGGCCGAGTACTACGTGGCCGGGCGGCGCGTGCCCGCCTTCTTCAACGGCATGGCTACCGGCGCGGACTGGATGTCCGCCGCCTCGTTCATCGGCATGGCCGGGACTCTCTACGCGGCCGGCTACGACGGCCTGGCCTTCGTCATGGGCTGGACCGGCGGCTACTGCCTGGTGGCGCTGTTCCTCGCGCCCTACCTGCGCAAGTTCGGCCAGTTCACCATCCCCGATTTCCTCGGCGCCCGCTACGGCGGCAACATCCCGCGGACCATCGGCGTTATCGCCGCGATCATCTGTTCCTTCACCTACGTGATCGCGCAGATCTACGGCGTGGGCCTGATCACCAGCCGCTTCACCGGGCTGGAGTTCGGCATCGGCGTGTTCGTCGGCCTGGCCGGTATCCTGGTCTGCTCCTTCCTCGGCGGCATGCGCGCGGTGACCTGGACCCAGGTGGCCCAGTACATCATCCTGATCATCGCCTACATGATCCCGGCGGTCTGGCTGTCGGTGAAGCAGACCTCGGTCCCGGTGCCGCAGGTGGTCTATGGCTTCCAGCTCGAGAAGGTGACCGCGCGCGAGAAGGTGCTCACGGCGGATCCCAAGGAGCAGGAGGTGCGCGGCATCCTCAAGGCCAGGGCTGATGCGGCGACCGCCGCGCTCAAGGAGCCGGACAAGGCTTTCGCCGAGGGCCGCGCGAAGCTCGAGTCCGAGCTTGCCGCGCTCAGGGCGGCGAACGCGCCGGAGGATCAGCTCAAGAAGGCGCAGGAGGCGCTGGACAAGTTTCCGAAGACGGTGGAGGACGCGAAGAAGGCCTGGGACAAGGAGAAGGGCCTGGCGGCCCGCGCCGCCCCGCCCAGGCCGCACGCCGACCCGTTCCCGGGCAAGGACGAGAAGGCGCAGGACGTGGCGCGCAAGAACTTCCTGGCGCTGATTTTCTGCCTGATGGTGGGGACCGCGGCGCTGCCGCACATCCTGATGCGCTACTACACCACGCCGTCCGTAAGGGAGGCGCGGCAGTCGGTGTTCTGGTCGCTGTTCTTCATCTTCCTGCTCTACTTCACCGCGCCGGCCCTGGCGGTGCTGGTCAAGTACGAGGTCTACCACAACGTGGTCGGCACGGCGTTCTCCAGCCTGCCGGCCTGGGTGGCGAACTGGGCGAAGGTGGATCCGACGCTGATGAGCATCACCGACCTGAACAAGGACGGCATCGTGCAGCTCGCCGAGATCGTCATCGGTACCGACCTGATCGTGCTGGCCACGCCGGAGATCGCCGGCCTGCCCTATGTCATCTCCGGGCTGGTGGCCGCCGGCGGCCTGGCGGCGGCCCTGTCTACGGCGGACGGCCTGCTTCTGACCATCGCCAACGCGCTGTCCCACGACGTGTATTACAAGATGATCGACCCGAACGCCTCGACCACGCGGCGGCTCACGATCGCCAAGACGCTGCTGCTGGTGGTGGCGCTGCTGGCGGCCTACGTGACCTCGCTCAAGCCCGGAGACATCCTGTTCCTGGTCGGCGCGGCGTTCTCGCTGGCGGCCTCGGCGTTCTTCCCGGCCCTGGTGCTCGGCGTGTTCTGGAAACGCGCCAACAGGCTCGGGGCGATCATCGGCATGCTGGCGGGGCTGGGCATCTGCATGTACTACATGTATCTGACCTACCCGTTCTTCGGGGTGAAGGCGCCGCTGTGGTGGGACATCAACCCGATCTCGGCGGGCATCTTCGGCATCCCGGCCGGCTTCATCGGGGTGATCGTCGGCTCGCTGCTCTCGCCGGCCCCGGCGAAGGACATCCAGGAACTGGTGGATCACGTGCGCTACCCGAACCTGGGAACCGAGGTTCCCTCGCGCGCCGGTTGATGCTCTGAGCGTCGCGGCAATCTCCGGGGCCCGCCGCGCGCGGGCCCCGGTGTTTTCAGGTGCCGATCAGGTGCGCCAGGTCGCTGCGCCCGGCGTCGGCGATCAGCCGGTGGGCGAGCTTCGGGTCGAAGCGATGCAGGTGGCGGATCACCGATTCGACCTTCTCGGGCCGGCGCAGGGTGTGGTAGGCCATGCCCAGGTAGTACCAGGCCGAGCCGTTCATCGGCTGCAGCTCGGCCGCCTTCTCCAGCGCCGCCGCCGCGGACTCGTGGTCGCCGAGCGCCGCCTGCGCGAGCCCCATGCCGTACCAGGCCCGGTCGAGCGCGGGCCTGAGCGCCACCGCCTGCCCGAAGGCCTCGATCGCCTCGGTGCGCTTGCCCATCTGGTCGCGCACGTAGCCCAGGTTGAACAGCGCGTCCGCGTCGCCCGGCTGGCGGCGGGTGGCCTGCTCGAACAGCCGTTCCGCCTCTGCGTAGCGCTTCTCGCCGGCGTGCAGGTAGGCGAGGGTGTTCAGCAGCCGGGCGGAATCCGGCGCATGGCGCAGCGCCAGCTCGTACTCGCGGATCGCGGGGCCGCCGCGGCGCAGGCGCTGGAACAGGCGCGCGCGGATCAGGTGGCGCCAGTATTCGAAGTTCATGCGCTCGGTCCGGATGGCGGGTTGCAGCAGCGCATTGTCCGGGTGCCGGCCGGCGGCGGCAAGCGGGGCCGGGGCTGGCCGCTCCGCGGGCTGTCGCGGGCAGGGCGAAGCGCCCAATTGTTGCTAGAATCGGACGCCGCTGCGCGGTGTGGCGGTTCCGGACCGGGAAATGATCGAATACAAGCTCATAACCATCGCCCGGGCGCTGGTGGAGGTGGCGGGGTACGCGCTGATCGGCCAGGGCCTGCTCTATCTGCTGGCCGGCGCCTCTCGCGAGAAGAATTTCGCCTATCAGATGCTGGCCGCGGTGACCCGGCCGATCATGCGGCTTGCCCGCTGGATCTCGCCGCGCATCGTCGCCGACCGGCACATCGGCCTGGTGGCGTTCTTCCTGGTCTTCTGGGCCTGGTTTGCGCTCACCGTCGCCAAGCGTTATGTCTGCGTGACCGAGAATCTGGCCTGCTGAGGGGCCGCAGCGGGCGGCGCAACCCGCCATACCGAAACTCGCGAGGAGGAGCGCGATGACGACGAAGACAGTGCTGATCGTGGATGACGAGCCGAACATCGTCATCTCGCTCGAATTCCTGATGAAGCGCGAGGGCTTCACCGTCCTCGTGGCCACCGACGGCGAGGCGGCGCTGGCGCAGATCGCCGCCCACAAGCCCGACCTGGTGCTGCTCGACGTGATGCTGCCGAAGAAGAACGGCTTCGAGGTCTGCCAGCAGATCCGCGCCACGCCGGAGTGGCAGGGCATCAAGGTGATCATGCTCACCGCCAAGGGCCGCGACACCGAGGTGGCGAAGGGCCTGGCGCTCGGGGCGGATGCCTACATGACCAAGCCGTTTGCGACCAAGGAACTGGTGGCCCAGGCGAAGCAGGTCCTGGGGCTGGCCGGCGGCGGATGAAGCCTGCGCTCAAGTTCTACCTGGTCCTGGCCGGCTGCGCGATCTTCCTGCTGGCCGGTTTCGCCGCCATCGTCGCGGCGATCTGGGCGGACTTCCAGCCCCAGGAGCAGTTCCTGCTCGAAGAGGCGCTGATCAAGCGCGCCGGACTGGTCGTGATCATGCTGCTGATCGGCGTGGCGGCGGTCGGCGCGGCCCTGCGCTTCGCCTTCGTCGCCTACGTCCATCCGCCGGCGGCGCTCGGCGAGGAGGCGCAGCTGATCCTCGGCGCGAACCCGGAGCGGCGGCTGGCCCATTCCGGCGCCGCCGAACTGCTGCCGCTGGTGCAGGCCTTCAACCGGCTGGCCGACCAGCGCGACGCTTTGCAGCGCGACGTCGAGGAGAAGATCCGCGAGGCCCGCACCTCGATCGAGGAGGAGCGCAACCGTCTGGCGGCGCTGATGTCGGAGCTGACGCAGAGCGTGGTGGTGTGCAACCTGGACGGTCGGATCCTGCTGTACAACAACCGGGCGCGGCTGCAGTTCAAGGCGCTGGCGGAGGCGCGGACGGAAGGTTCGGCGGCAGGGGAGGCGCTGATCGGGCTGGGGCGCTCGATCTTCTCGGTATTCGAGCGCAGCCTGATCGCCCACGCGCTGGAGAACATCCAGAACCGGCTCAAGCGCAGCGGCTCGCAGCCGGTGGCCAACTTCGTGACCACCACGCGGGCGGGGCAGCTGATCCGGGTGCAGATGGCGCCGGTGCTCTCGGCCGCGCAGGAGCCGGAAACGGCAGAGGGCGGGGAGCGGCAGATCGGCGGCTACGTGCTGGTGCTGGACAACATCACCCGCGCCTTCGAGACCGAGTCGGAGCGCGACGAACTGCTGCAGTCCTTCACCGAGGGCAGCCGCGCCTCGCTCGCCAACATTCGCGCCGCCGTGGAAAACCTGCTGCAGTACGGCGGCGACATGGAGGCCGGGCAGCGCGACCGCTTCCTGCGCGTCATCGGCGACGAGGTCGGCTGCCTGAGCACGCGCCTGGACAATGCCGTGACCGATCATGCCGACTCGCTCAAGGCGCGCTGGCCGCTGGAGGAGATGCTCGGTTCGGACCTGATCGAGGCGGCGCAGCGGCGCATCGAGGGGCGGCTCAAGCTGCCGACCAAGACCGAGGCGGTGGACGAGGCGCTGTGGCTGCGGGTGGACAGCTTCTCGCTGCTGCAGGGTTTGACCTACCTGGCCTCGCGGCTGCAGGAGGACTACGGGGTGCGCGAGGTGCGCTTCCGGCTGGCGTCCGCGGGGCGGCTGGCGCACCTGGACCTGATCTGGTCGGGCGCGGTGATCGGCACCGAGACCCTGATCGGCTGGGAACTGGAACCAATGA
>DATMWM010000097.1:0-2178 GCA_035562535.1 Rhodocyclaceae bacterium
CGTCCAAGGCCGCCTTCCTCGCCGAGGGCGCCATCGAGGCCGAGCGCGCGCAGCTTGCGCGGCAGCCGGCGAGGGAGCAGATCGCCGACTGGATCCGCTGGAGCGGGCAGGAGGCGCGTCGCCATGCCAACGGGCTCACGCCGGCCTGCCTGGAGATGGACGCGATGGAGGGCTGGCTGGCCCGGACCTTCTACGATCGCGAGGACACGCTCTCGGATTCGTTCCGCAATTCCATCGTCGACCGGCTGGCCGAGCGGGTCTGCAATTGCGGCGGCTGGGTCGCCCTCACGGCCGGGGACCGCGGGGTGCCTGCCCTGATCGAGGCCGGCAGGGCCTTCGAGCGGTTTTTCCTGCGCCTGCGCGAACGGCGCATCGCGGTGCAACCGATATCCTCGATCCTGGTCGAGCAGCCCTGGAAGGACCGGGTCGCAGCCGAACTCGGGCAGGGCCGGCAGGTCCTTCTGGTCCTGCGCATCGGCTACGTCGATCGCTATCCCGAGCCGGTCAGCCTGCGGATGCCCCTGTCCTCCTTCGTGCGCTTCTGAGCGCCTCCGGGGCTGGGCTGCGCCCAGCCCGCCCCCCGCGCGGGTCGAGGAAACCCGGGGCGGCCCGGCGTTTCCCTGGGAGCCCGGCCCGCCGGCGGGCCCGGAAGACGCGTCGGTCCTGCCCGCTGCGGCGACATGTCCGGGCGCCGCGGCGCGGGCCGCGGCTTATACTACCGACCGCCCGCGCGCTCGCCTCCGCGCGTCGCGCCTCCACCATGACCGTCCGCAACCTCGATCACCTGTTTCGCCCGGCGTCGGTCGGCGTCGTCGGCGCATTCGAGCGGCCGGACGGCTACGAGTCGGTGGTGCTGGCCAATCTGCAGGCCGGCGGTTTCGGCGGCCGCGTGTTTCCGGTCCGCTACAAGCCGCGCTCGCTGCTCAATCTCGCCGCGCGGCCGCAACTCGAGCCGATGGCGGAGGCGCCCGAACTGGCCGTGCTGTGCGGCGATCCGGAGAGGAGCCCGGGTATCGTCGCGCAGCTGGGTGCCGCCGGAACCCGGGCGGCCATCCTGGCCTGCCCGGCCGGCGGCGCGGGCCGCGAGAACGGCGGCCAGGGCTGGCGCAAGGCGCTGCTCGATGCGGCGCGCGGCCCGCTGTTGCGCATCCTCGGTCCCGGCAGCGCCGGGCTGATCGTTCCCCACCTGGGTCTGAACGCGAGCTTCTGGGGCACCCCGCCGCTGGCCGGCCGCATCGCCTTCGTGTCCCAGTCGGCGGCCGTGACCGCCGCCGTGCTCGACTGGACGCGGGGACGGGGCATCGGCTTTTCCGCCGTGGTGCACCTCGGCGAGAGCCTGGACGTGGACCTGGCGGACGTGCTCGACTACCTGGCGAGCGATCCGCAGACCGGGTCCATCCTGGTGCATTTCGAATCGGTCCTCGACGGGCGCAAGTTCATGTCCGCGGCCCGGGCTGCCGCGCGGAACAAGCCGGTCGCGGCGCTCCGCCCGGGGCGGGTGAGCGGCGGGCAGCGTCTGGCGACCACGCAGGCCGGCACCCGGGTCGAGCCGGACGACGTCTATGCCGCCGCGCTGCGCCGCGCGGGCCTGGTGCGCGTGCTGACCACCGAAGGCTTGTTCGAGGCGGTGGAGGCGCTGGCGCGGGCGCGGCCGCTGGTCGACGACCGGCTGGCGATCGTTGCCAACGGCGGAGGCTTCGGCCGCATCGCCTCGGACGTCCTGCAACTCGGCGGCGGGCGGCTCGCGGTGCTCGCCCAGGCGGCCGGCGCGGACCTGGCGCGCGTGCTTCCGGCCGCCGCCCGGCCGTTCAATCCGCTGGAACTGCCGGCCGACGCCGCCCCGGAAGTCTATGCCGAGGTGCTGCGGCTGCTGCTCAAGGGCGCAGATGCCGACGCCGTCCTGCTGATCCATGCGCCGACCCCGTTTTTCCGGAGCGCCGAGATTGCGGGCGCAGTCTGCCAGGCCGCCGAGGGTGCGCCGCACGACGTGTTTGCCTGCTGGGTCGGCGGCGAGTCGGCCGTCGAGGCCCAGCGCCTGAGCGCACAGCGCGGCGTGCTCAGCTTCGACACGCCGGAGAAGGCGGTGGCGGTGTTCCTCGGCATCGCCCAGTACCGGCGCAACCGGGAGCTGCTGCGCCAGACGCCGCCTTCGCTGCCGGCGGATTTCGCGCCGAATCC
>DATMWM010000098.1:0-2932 GCA_035562535.1 Rhodocyclaceae bacterium
GTTGGACGAACCCCAGAGCGCCGCGACCATCACCGGCAGGAAGGCCGCGTACAGCCCGTAGTAGGGCGGCAGGCCGGCGAGCTGGGCATAGGCCATCGACTGCGGCACCAGCACCAGTGCTACGGTCAGCCCGGCGAGGAAGTCCGCGCGCAGCGCGCTTCCGTTGTAGGGCAGCCAGCGCAGGAACGGCAGGAATCGTTGAACCACCGGATTCGTTGTCATTTCGTCCCACCTTGTCTCGGCGTTCGCATCGCGGGAGGCGGCCGGATCGCGGTCCCGGCCGGGCGCAAAGACCGCAATATTAACCGGGCCTTATATTTGCTTGACAGGCAAACTTCTTATCGCCGAATTAGGCAGGCCAATTCCCTAATAAAATCAGGGAATAGCGACAGGGTGAAAAAGCGGCGGGGGCGCGTATCTGGGCTGGAAGGCGAGCGGCGGCCTGGCCGCGGGCCGTATAATCGGCCGGCCATGGGACACCGACTGTCGAAGATCTACACCCGCACCGGCGACGCCGGGACCACCGGCCTGGGCGACGGCAAGCGCGTCGCCAAGGACTCGCTGCGCATCCACGCCCTGGGCGAGATCGACGAACTGAACTCCTGCATCGGCCTGCTGCTCTGCGAGGAACTGCCGGAAGCCGTGCACGAACTGCTCACCGGCATCCAGCACGACCTGTTCGACCTGGGCGGCGAGATGTCTATCCCGGGCATGAACCTGCTGGCCCCGGCCCGCGTCCCCCACCTGGAGCAGGCGCTGGACGCCTGGAACGCCGAGCTCGCGCCGCTCAAGGAATTCATCCTGCCCGGCGGCACCCGGGCCGCGGCGCTCGCGCACCTGGCGCGCACCGTCTGCCGGCGGGCCGAGCGCGCCGTGGTCTCGCTCGCCGCCCAGGAGAAGGTTTCCGAGGCGGGCAGGCAGTACCTGAACCGGCTTTCCGACCTGCTGTTCGTCCTCGGACGCACCTTGAACCGCGTCGTCGGCCGCAGCGACGTGCTCTGGCAGAAGGGCCGCGGCACGCCCGACTAGCGGCGGCCCGGCCCCGCGCTTCGCGCGCTACTCGGCCGCGAGCGGCTCTTCCAGGATCTCGTGCTGCCGGCGGTGCTCGACCATGCCGGTCACCAGCGCCTTGAGCACAATGCCGGCGCCGAGCACTAGGGCCAGCACCATGATGCCGAAGCTCACGTTCTTCAGCACCGCGATCGTGGTCTCGCCGAGCGGGGAGATCAGCCCGAGCTGAGACAGGTACACCGGCACCACGAAGGCCCGCGACACCAGCACGGTGACCATGATGACGCCCATCACCACCTTGATCATGTAGGGCTTGACGTAGGTGGTGCCGATGGCGCCCAGCTGGATGCCGAACAGCGATCCGGCCAGGATGATCATGGCCAGCCGGATATCGACGAAGCCGCTCCAGGCGAACTTGATCGTGCCGCCCAGGCCCATGACGAAGGCGATCACCAGCTCGGTGGCCGAGGCCATCATCGAGGGCACGCCGAGCACGTACATCATCGAGGGCACGCCGACGAAGCCGCCGACCGCGATCGTGGCCGCCAGCATGCCGGTGGCGAAGCCCAGCGGCAGCGTGACCAGGAACGACACGCGGGCCTTGATGCTCGGGAAATACACCATCGTGCCCGGGATGTTGATCGACTGGACGAAGCGCGCCAGCGCCCCGACCTTCTCCTCGGCGTGCTGGTCGCCGGCGCGATGGATGCGGATCGCGTCGCGCAGCACGTAGCCGCCGACGATCGCCAGCACGATGACGAATGCCACGCTGACGTAGAGGTTCGAGCCGGCGTCGCCAAAGCTGCGCTTGATCGCCTCCTGCATGTGCGCGCCGACCAGCACCCCGGCCTCGGCCGAGGCGCCCATCACCAGGCCGAGCTTGACGTCCACCTGGCCGTACTTGGCGCGCTTGATCGCGCCGACCAGGGCCTTGGGAAACTTGTGGCACATGTTCGAGGCCACGGCGACGATGCCGGGCACGCCCATGCTCATCATCGCCGGCGTGAGCACGAAGGCACCGCCGGAGCCGATGAAGCCGCTCACCATGCCGCCGACGAAGCCGACGATGAACAGGTAGGCCAGACCCGCCGCGTCGAGCGGGATGAAGCTCAGGCTCGCGTCCATCGCCTAGCCCTTCCTGCCGCTGGCCTTGACGCCGAGCGCGTCCCAGAAGCGGGCGGTGAAGGCGCCGTGCACGAAGGAGAAGCCGAAGGCGATCGCCACCGGCAGCAGGAAGTACCAGCCGCCGCGGGCGGACAGCCCGAGCAGCGTCGCCTCGTTGGCGAACAGCAGCATGTACAGAATCAGCACGCCCAGGCCGAGCAGCACGGTCTGCACGGCCTGGCGCATTCCCCCTTCTTTTTCGCTCATGCGGTTCTCCCTTGAATCGGTCTTGGTCTGGTTGATTGCATTCGGGTATTCGGTCGCGGGGCGCGCCGGCGCATCGCGCCGGTCGACCACCGTCAGCCGGCCCGCGCGTCGCAGCGCCTCGACGCTGCGCCGGACGGCCGGATGGCGGGCTCCTGCGGCATCGACGGCGACGAGGTCGGGCCGCCAGCGGGCGATCAGGTCGGACAGCTCGCGCTCGGTCTCGCCGCAGAGCACGGCGGACTCGGCCCAGGACGCATCGCCGCGCGCGAGCGCCAGTTCGAGCCGCTGCGCGGCCCGCGGCACCCGGCGCGAGAAGCGCTCGGCCGCCACCAGGTAGCCACAGGGGCCATCTGACTCGAACACGGTGCGGCTGTCGATGACGTGCACCGCCATCAGCTCGGCCTCGTGCTCTAGGGCGAGCTCGCGCGTGCGCCGGACGACCGCCTCGCCGCGCGCGGTCAGGTCCACCAGCGCCAGGATCCGCCGGACCCTGCCGAGCGCCTGCGCCGCCGGCGCGGCGGCTGGCGCCGGCGATGCCGCGACCGCCGTC
>DATMWM010000099.1:0-3589 GCA_035562535.1 Rhodocyclaceae bacterium
GGCGAACTGCACCGAGAGCATGTCGCCGAACTGATGCGAGCGCTTGCCGTAGCCGATCTCGATGCTCTTGTCCGGCCTGGTCGACTCGCGCGCCAGGGCCAGATCGGCCGCGGCGGTGTTGACCGACCCGGACTGGGCCGAGTGGGTCGGATGCTCCGCCAGCCCAGCCTCCAGATCGGCCAGCGCGGGCGCGGCCGGTAGTTCGGGCAGCCCATCCGGCAGCGGGTCTTCCGCCGCCGCGCCGATCCAGCGTCCCAGCTCGGCCCGTCCCACCGCGAGCTGGATCGCCAGTTCGGCCTCCCGGTCGCGGACCATGGTGAGCATCTGCCGGGCGGCCAGCGCGTCCGCCTGACCGGCCCGGCCGGTGGCCGCGCCGATGCGCTCGGCGTCGACCTGCAGCCGGGTCTGCGCCTGCAGCTCCCGAAGCAGCGCCGCCTGGCGGGCGGTGCCGACCAGGTTCAGGTAGGCCAGGCCGGCATCGCGTCGGATCGCCGCGCGCTGCGCGGCCAGCTCGGCGTCCATCTGGCCGGCCTCGGCTTCCATGCGCCGGCGCCGCAACTCGCGCTTGTTGCCGCCCGGGATCATCTGCTCGACCGCGACCATGGTCTGGGTCATCGGGTCCTCGGTCAGCGAGAAGGTCTGGGTCGGCACGTTCTGCAGAGACAGCTTGAGCCGGGGATCGGGCAGCTGGCCCTCGGCCGCCGCGGCATGGCGGGCCGAGGCCGCGCCGGCCTGCAGGGCGGCAAGCGCCGGCTGCCGTTCGACGGCCAGATCCTGGACGCGCCCCAGGCTGAGCGGCGGGCCGGCCAGCAACGGCGCGGTCCAGGCGCACAGGAACAACGAGATGGGAATCCGCATGAATGCCTCCACGAACGATCGAAGCGGCAGCCGCCTGCGCGGCGGCGCCCTGTGCCCGACTGCCCGCGCGAAGGCTAGCTGCGGAAAGAACCGAGGCGGATCGGTATGGGAGCTTCGGGTATCGCCGCCGCGCCCGCTTCGGGCCGCAGGCCGTCCTGAGGTTCCGGCGGCCAGGCCGATGCCGGCAGCGAAGCGATCGCGACCGGCGCGACTGCGGCGACCGGCACGTCCAGGCTCTGGTCGGCGGTGGAACAGTGCATCAGGCAGGCGCCGGTGTCCGGGGCGGCCTGTTCGTGGCACCCCGAATGCCCGGCAGTGGACTCAGTCGCCAGATAGGTCGCCAGCCGCTCGGCCGGCGAGCAGGCATGCACGGCCGCGATGGTCTGCACGAGCACGACCAGCACCGCCAGGATGCGGGCGATGCTGCGAAACGCGCGCCGGCCGAGGATCGAGTTCATGACCTGCTCAATCTAGCATGGGCCGCGGCACTGTCAAGGCGCGCCGCCGCCGCCGCGCTGCAGGGCCAGCCCGGGCTGCCAGGGCCACAGCGGCGCCGGCTCCGGCCCGCTGTGCGCGTGGAATCCGAGCAGGTCGCGGATGTCGCGGTAGCTCGCGTAGAGATCGGCCAGGTCGCGTCCGGGCAGGTTGAGCACGGCGTAGCGGTGGCTGCCCAGCCACTTCATCTCCCGGGCGAGGTCCGAACCGTGTTTGAAATACAGCATCAGCCGCGCCTCTGGATGCCGCTCGGCCACGTGCCGCAACTGCGCCCGGCTCGGCTCGGGGTGCACCGGCTTGCCGTCGAAGCGGCGGAAGATGAAGCTCGCCGCGTGGCCGTGGGCCTGGGGCGCGGGCTCGCAGCGGGGCGGGACGCCCAGCGCCAGGTCGAGCGCGATCTCGTACAGCCGGATGCCGTCCACCCATTCGTACAGCGTGAGGAACTGGGAGGCCAGCCGCGGATTGATCTCGACCACCGTGATCCGGTCGCGCGCCGGGTCGTAGCAGAGTTCGATGTTGAACAGGCCATGGTCGAAGCCGACCGCGGCCAGGGACTGCTCGGCCACCCGGGCGATGCGTTCGCGCACCGGGCCGGGCAGCGAGGTCGGGTATTCGAAGCGGTTGAAGGCCATGGTGCCCGGATACATGATCTCGTCCACGATGCCCAGGATGCGGATGCGGCCGCGCTCGGCGTAGCCGTCCACGTTCAGCTGCATGCCCTCGATCAGGCCTTCCGCAATCAGATAGTGGGCATTCACCTCGCAGTCCAGGTGGTCGTGGAGCAGGTCGTTGAACGGACGTACCAGCCGCTTGATGATGTGCTGCTCGAAGGGCCTGAAGCGCAGGTGCCGGCGCAGTTCGGCGAAGCTGTCCACCCGCCGCGCCAGCACTGAGAAGGTGGCCTTCACCGGCTTGACGAAGAACGGGAAGGGCAGCCCGATCTCCTCCGCATGCTGCACGGTGAAGGGAAAGGCCGCATAGGGCGGCACCGCATCCGGCAGCACCCGGCCGATCGCCTGCCGCGCCAGGTACTTGTGCTGGGCGGTGAGGATGCCGCGCGGATCCGGACCGGGCAGGCCGAGCCGCTGCGCCACCACCGCGGCGATCAGCGCGCCGAACTGTTCGTGAGCGCTGACCACCGCCGAGACGCCCAGCCGGCGGCACTTCGCCACCAGCCGGTCGATGTAGCGGCGCACGTTCAGGGTGAGCAGCCGGGCGTTCTCGGGAAAGCGGAACAGGTCGAAGCCGGCGTAGTGGAATTCGAAGCGCCTGGCCAGCCGCGGGTCTTCCAGCGCCAGCCTGTCCCACTCCTGGGCGAACAGGACGAGTACGGGTGTTCTTGCCATGTCGTTCTATCGTTGATGGGCGCGCACCGTCCCGTGTCCGATGTAGCCGATCCCGGCCATCACCGGTTCCCAGTCGAAGCGCTCCAGATACGCATCCAGCCGGCTCCACGGCCGGCCGAGTCCCTCGAAGGTGGTCATGTAGGGCCGCGCCTTCGCCAGCGCCAGCAGGTTCAGCGGCGCCGCCCACCAGGGCGCGAACTTCATCCCGGCAACGGCCACCCGCGCCCCGGGGCGGACCGCCGCGAACACGTTGGCCAGGGCCGGCGCGGACCGTAGCACGTCGTGGGTGAAGTTGAAAAGCACCGCGTCGATCGGGCCGGGGATCACGGCGTCCTCCATGGCCGCCTGGACCAGGGTCACGTTCGTCCAACCCTCCGCGGCCACGCGCCGGCGGGCCAGATCGAGCATGTCGGCCGAAATCTCCACCCCGACGATCCTCCCGGCCGGGCCCACGCCGTCTTGCAGCAGACCGAAGCTCAGGCCGGTGCCGCAGGCCACGTCGAGCACGGTCTGCCCGGGCTGCAGGCCGAGCAGGCCGACCGTGCGCCGGCGCAACGGCATGGTGCGCGCGGCCGAGGTGTCGTAGCCGGCAGCGTGCTGCCGGTAGCGCTCGATCGCCAGACCGGGGTCGGGCGCGGCCGGATGGCGGAACCGTTCGAAAAGGCCCATTCAGAATTCCAGCGGGTCTACGTCCACATGCCAGCGCATCGTGCGCGACGGCTTCAAAGCGCCGATCCGCGCGACCCAGGCCTGCAGGAAGGCCTGCAGCGCCGGCCGGCTCGCGGATTCCACCAGCAGTTGCGCGCGTTCGCGGTCGGCACGGCGCGCGAGCCGCATCGGCACCGGATCGTACAGGCTCACCCCCGCGCCGGCGGCGTCCACCGCGGCCT
>DATMWM010000100.1:0-9231 GCA_035562535.1 Rhodocyclaceae bacterium
CGGCCGGTCGAGCACGCGCAGCACGCCCTCGACGATGTCGTCGATGTAGGTGAAGTCGCGCTGCATGCGGCCGTGGTTGAACACGTCGATCGGCTTGCCTGCGAGGATCGCCCTGGTGAACGAGAAGTAGGCCATGTCCGGTCGGCCCCACGGTCCGTAGACCGTGAAGAAGCGCAGCCCGGTGGTCGGCAGCCCGTAGAGGTGGCTGTAGGTGTGCGCCATCAGTTCGTTCGACTTCTTGGTGGCGGCGTAGAGCGACACCGGGTGGTCGACGTTGTCGTGCTCGGCGAAGGGCTGCTTGGCGTTGCCGCCATAGACGCTAGAACTGCTCGCATAGACCAGGTGGCGCACGCCGTGGTGCCGGCAGCCTTCCAGCAGGTTGGCGAAGCCGACCAGGTTGCTCTGCACGTAGGCGCCAGGGTTGATCAGCGAGTAGCGTACGCCGGGCTGGGCGGCCAGGTTGATCACCGCGTCGAAGCGCTCCGCGGCGAAGAGCTTCAGCAGCGCATCCGCGTCCGCGATGTCCAGGCGATGGAAGCGGAAACCGGCCTGTGGCGTCAGCCGCGCCAGCCGCGCTTCCTTCAGCCCCACGTCGTAGTAGCTGTTCAGGTTGTCCACGCCCACCACCTGGTCGCCGCGCTCGAGCAGGCGCAGGGCGGTGTACATTCCGATGAAGCCGGCGGCGCCGGTCAGCAGGATCTTCACGATATCGGGTTCCGAAACGGGGCAGTAGGGCTGAAAGACCGCCATTCTACAGACCGCCGCCGGGTGGGATGCGGCCCGCGGCCGCACGACAGTCTCGACCCCCAGCGGCCCTTTATCCTGGAGCTTGACATCCGTACGCTTTCACGTACGCTACATTGACTCCATCCGAGACCCGACATGACCACGATCAGCGCCAGCGATGCCCGGGCAAGACTCTACCGCCTGATGGACGAGACCGCGGCCTCGCACGAACCCATCCTGATCACCGGGAAGCGCTCCAACGCGGTTCTGGTTTCGGAGGAGGACTGGTCGGCCATCCAGGAAACGCTGTTTCTCCTGTCGGTGCCGGGCATGCGCGAATCCATCGCAGAGGGATTCAAGACCCCGCCCGGCGAGTGCTCCACGGAACTCGACTGGTGAGCTGGACGATCGTCTACACGAAACACGCCCAGAAAGACGCGAAGAAGCTGGCCGCTGGCGGACTCAAGCCGAAGGCGCTCGAAATCCTGGCGATTCTGGCTGGGAATCCGTTCCAGAATCCTCCGCCGTACGAGAAACTTGTCGGCGACCTCGCAGGCGCCTATTCGCGTCGCATCAACGTCCAGCATCGAATCGTCTACCAGGTCCACGAGGCGGAAAAGCTCGTGAAGGTGATCCGCATGTGGACGCACTACGAGTGAGAACCGGCAGCGCGGCGCCGTCGATGCGAACGCCGCATTCCCGGCCCGCTCAGCCCGTCCCGTCCCGACGCGTCAGTTCTATCAGCTTCGCGTACTTGGCGAAGCTGTTGAAGCAGCCGATGGCGATATGCACCAGGCCGGGCACGCCGTCCAGGAAGCCGCGTCGCAGCAGGTAGAACTTGACGAAGCGCACCAGCGGGCTGAGGACCAGCCGCCCGGCATCCACCGTGCGTCCCTCCTGCTGCATCATCTGCGCGGCCAGCGTGGTGTAGCGGTTCTGCTTGGCGAGGTAGCTCTCCAGGGATTCGGCCGACTCGTGCAGCAGGTCGCCGGCCAGATCGCCCACCGGCCCGAGCGCGGTGACCCGCTCGTGCACCGCGTCGTCCGACCAGCGGCCGTGCCGGCGGTCGAACAGGCGCAGACTGGTGTCCGGATAGCCCTCGCCGTGGCGCAGGTAGCGGCCCATGAACCGGTTGCGGCGCGGGAACTGGTAGGCCCGGTGCCGGGGCGCTTTCAACGCCGCCTGGATACTCGCACCCAGTTCCGGGCTGACCCGCTCGTCGCTGTCGACACACAGCACCCAGTCGTGGCGCGCCTGTTGCACCGCGAACTGCTTCTGCGGGCCGAAACCCAGCCAGTCCTGGTGGATCACCCGGGCGCCGCGGCCGGCCGCCAGTTCGACCGTGCCGTCGCCGCTGCCGGAATCCACCACCACCACCTCGTCGGCGAAGGCGAGGCTGTCCAGGCATCCGGCAAGCTGCCCGGCGCAGTTCAGGGTGATGATGACGGCGGAAAGCGGCTGACGGGGCTCGGACATGGCTCGGCTATAATGCGCCTCTTTTTGCGGGTGCACAATCTCGTCCCGGACCGCGCCGCCCGCTGCCGAGCGGCATGGCCCCGGATCGCAGCCCCGACTATCGATGTCCTCGATCCTCCTCGTCAAGACCTCGTCGCTCGGCGACGTGGTGCACAACCTGCCCGTGGCGAGCGACATCCGGCGCAAGATGCCCGGCTGGGAGATCGACTGGGTGGTCGAGGAATCCTTCGCCGACATCCCGCGCCTGCATCCGGCCGTACGCGACGTGATCCCGGTGGCCGTGCGCCGCTGGCGCCGCAGCCCCATGTCGTCGGCGACCTGGCGCGAGCTGGGAAGCTGGCGGCACGCGCTGCGCGACCGGCCCTATGACGTGGTCCTCGACACCCAGGGCCTGATCAAGTCGGCCGTGCTCGCCCGGGTGGCCCGCGGCCGGCACTGCGGTTTCGCCGCGGAAGCCGCGCGCGAGCCGCTGGCCGCGCGCTTCTACGATGCCGGGTTCGTCGTCCCGCGCAACCTTCACGCGGTGGAGCGCAACCGCTGGCTGGCCGCCGCCGCGCTGGACTACGCCCAGGACACGCCGCTGGACTACGGCATCCGGTCGGAACCCCTGGCCGCCGACTGGCTGCCGCCGGAACCCTATGCCGTGCTGCTCACCGCGACCAGCCGCGCGGACAAGCTCTGGCCGGACACCCACTGGCTGGCGGTGTGCGCCGGACTGCATGCGCGCGGCATGGCGGCGGTGCTCCCCGGCGGCAGCGCGGGCGAGCGCGCCCGCGCCCGCCGCCTGACCGAGAACGCGCGCCGGGCGGTCGCCGCCCCGCCGCTGGCGATCGGCCAGCTTGCGGGGCTGATGGCCGGCGCCCGGATCGTCGTCGGTCTGGACACGGGGCTGACCCACCTGGCGGCGGCGCTCGGCGTGCCGGTGGTCTGCATCTTCACGGGCTCGAACCCGCTGCTGACCGGGGTCCTGCGCGAATCGGGCGCGATCAATCTCGGCGGACCGTCGGCGCCGCCGGGACCGGAGGAGGTGCTGCAGGCGGCGGGTTCCCTGCTCGACTGATGGCCCGGGCGCTCTACACCCTGCTGGTCTGGGCACTGCTGCCGCTGATTCCGCTGCGCCTGGCCTGGCGGGCGCGGCGCCAGCCCGAGTACCTGGAACACATCGGCGAACGCTTCGGGCGCTACCGCATCGAAGCCCGCCGGCCGGTGATCTGGCTGCACGCGGTCTCGGTCGGCGAGACCCGGGCGGCCCAGCCGCTGGTGCAGCGGCTTCTGGCCCGCCATCCGGACCACGACCTGCTGCTCACCCACATGACGCCCACCGGTCGCCAGACAGGCGCCGACCTGTTCGGCGAGCGCGTCCTGCGCGCCTACCTGCCCTACGACGATCCGTTCGCGGTCGGCCGCTTCCTGCGGCACTTCCGGCCGCGCGCCGGCGTCATCCTGGAGACCGAGTTGTGGCCGAACCTGGCGGCAGGCTGCCGCGAACGCGGCGTGCCGCTGGTGCTGGTCAATGCGCGGATGTCGGAACGCTCGGCGCGCGGCTACGCCAGGGTCGCCGCGCTCACCCGGCCGCTGCTGCGCGGCCTCGCGGCGATCGCCGCCCAGACCGAGGCCGACGCTCGGCGCCTGCGCGACCTGGGGGCGCCGGAGGTAGCCGTGCTCGGCAACCTGAAGTTCGACCTTCTACCGCCGCCGGCGCAGGTCGAGGCAGGTGCCGCGCTGCGGCGGCTGTTCGGCGCGCGGCCGGTCCTGCTCTGCGCCAGCACCCGCGAGGGCGAGGAGGCGCTGATCCTGGATGCGCTGGCGGACGCGCCCGCCGGGGACGCGCTGGTGGTTCTGGTGCCGCGGCATCCCCAGCGCTTCGACGAGGTCGCCCGGCTGATCGCCGCCAAGGGTTTGCGCATGCAGCGGCGCAGCACGGGGGAAGCGGTCGCCGCGGGAACGCAGATCCTGCTCGGCGACAGCATGGGCGAGTTGTTCGCCTATTACGCCGCCTGCGACGTAGCCTTCGTCGGCGGCAGCCTGCTGCCGCTGGGCGGTCAGAACCTGATCGAGGCCTGCGCGGTAGGCGCCCCGGTGCTGATCGGCCCGCACACCTTCAACTTCGCCGAGGCCGCGGACCAGGCGGTGGCCTGCGGCGCCGCCCTTCGGACGGCCGACGCCCAGGCGATGGTCGCGCAGGCGCTGGCGCTGCTCGCGGACGCACCGGCCCGGGCGCGCATGAGTGAGGCCGGACGCGCTTTCGCCGCCGCGCATCGCGGCGCCGCGGACAGGACCGTCGAACTGATCGAGGCGATTCTTGGGAGTAGGGTGGAATAGCGACGAAGTCGCGTATTCCACCGCTTCGGCGCCGATGGTGGGTTACGGCCTGCGGCCTAACCCACCCTACGCGGCCAATCCACCCTACGACGCTACTTCGCGAGAATCTCGTTGATCGCCCGCACGTCCTCGTCGCCCAGCGTGCCGGCGGCGGACTTGAGTTGCAGCTGGGAGATCAGCGTGTCGTACAGGGCACGGGCAAGGTCCCGCTCGGCGGCGGCGACCTGGTTCTGCGCGTTGAGCACGTCGATGTTGATGCGCACGCCCACCTCGTAGCCGAGCTTGTTCGACTCGAAGGAAGAAGTGCTCGAAACGACCGCCTGGCGCAGCGCGGCGACCTGGGCCAGCCCGCTGGTCACGCCGAGATAGGACTGGCGCGCGCCCTGCGCAGCATTGCGGCGGGCACTCTCCAGATCCTGCAGCGCCTTGTCGTTCAGCGCGGCCGCCTCGCGCGTGCGCGAGACCACCGCGCCGCCCTGGTAGATCGGCACGTTCACCTGGACACCGATCGTGCTCGCGGTGAGATCGTTGCCGATGCCGACCACGCCGGCCAGGCTGGATCCGGCGGCGCTCTGCCCGTAGGTGGCGACCAGATCCACGGTCGGGTAGTGTCCGGCCCGATTGCGATCGACCTCGAGCCTGGCGACCTCGGTCTGCATCTGCTGGATCTGCACCAGGTAGTTGTTCTGTTCGGCGGACTCGACCCACTTGCCGACGTCGTCCGGCTGCGGCCGCTGCAACTCCGCACCGCGCCGCACCGTGCTGAGCACCTCAGGTTCCTTGCCGGTGATCACCCGCAGCGCATTGCGCTTGACCGCCAGGTCGTTCTCGGCGGCGATCACCTGCGCGGTCGCCAGGTCCAGCCGCGACTGCGCTTCGTGGGTGTCGGTGATCGTGGCCACACCCACCTCGAAGTTCTTCTTCGCCTGCTCGAGCTGCTGGCCGATCGCCTCCTGGCTCTGTTTGGCCACCGCGACGTTCACCTCAGCCAGGAGCACGTCGAAGTAGGCGCGCACCACGCGCACGATCAGATCCTGCTTGGCGTTCTGATACTGCGCCTCGGCCTGCGCCACCTGGATCTTGGCCTGGCCGTACTGCACCCAGTTCTGCCAGCGGAACAGCGGCTGGGAGAGCTGGACCTGGTAGGCGTGGCTGTTGAATTTGCGCGTGCCGCCCTGCGGCGGGTCGGTGCGGAAGGTGATGTCGTTGTCGTTGTAGGTGGTGTTGCCGCCGAGCGACACGTTCGGCAGCAGCCCGGCGCGCGCCTGCGGCAGCCGCTCCAGGCCGGCATCCCGCTGGTAGCGCGCGGCGGCGTACTGCGCGTCGTAGCCGAGCGCGTCCTGGTAGACCTGCAGCAGGTCCGCCGCCCGGGTCGGCGCTGCCGCGAACATCGCCGCGAGCGCAGAGGCGAGCAGTGCAGTCTTGGCCTTGGGTTTCATCGTGTCCTCAGTATGTGGGCATGGCCGGATCCACCTCGCGCGCCCAGCCGGCTACGCCGCCGTAGAGGTTGTACAGCTTGCCGAAACCCTGGCGGTCGAGAAAAAGGGCCACTTGGTAACTGCGGGCGCCGTGGTGGCAGACCACCACGATCTCCTGGTCCGGATCGAGCTCGCCCGTGCGCAGGGGGATGGTGCGCATCGGAATGTGCTGCACGCCCTCGATGCGGCAGACGTTCAGCTCCCAGGGCTCGCGCACGTCCAGCAGGACGGGCGGCGGCCGGCTGTCGTCGTCCAGCCAGGCCTTGAGATCCCGAGGGGCGATCTGCCTGATCATCTGTCAGAACTGGAAGCGCTCGCGCGAAAGCGCGTGCTGCAGCGGCGGAACGTTCGTCTCGAACACGTTGACCGTCCGATACACGCCCTCGCCGGCATGGACGACCAGCTGCGCCTCCATGACCGGCGGCTCGCCGACCACCGCCATCAGGCGCCCGCCGGTCTTCAGCTGCTGCAGGAAAGCCTGCGGCAGCACCGGCGTCGAACCGGACAGCAGGATCACGTCGTAGGGCGCGTGCGCGGCCCAGCCGCGCGCGCCGTCGCCTTCCTCCACGGTCACGCCGCCCACCCGGTTGCGCTCCAGGTTCTCGCGCGCCGCGCGCGCCAGCTCCGGAACGATCTCGACCGTGTAGACGCGTTCGGCGCGCGCGGCCAGCAGGGCCGCCATGTAGCCCGAGCCGGTGCCGATCTCGAGCACCTTGTCCGTGGTCCTGAGCTGCAGTTCCTGCAGCATCTTCGCCTCGATCTTGGGCGGGAGCATGCTCGCGCCGTGCCCGAGCGGAATCTCGACGTCGGCGAAGGCCAGCGCGCGGTAGGCCGCCGGCACGAATTCCTCGCGCTTGACCACGAACAACAGGTCGAGCACCGACTGATCCAGGACCTCCCAGGGCCGGATCTGCTGCTCCACCATGTTGAACCGCGCTTGCTCGAAGTTCATGTCGTTCACTCCCGCATTATATTAGGCTTTGCTGATGAACTTTCAAGCCCGCGGCCGCGCGCAGCCTGGCGGAGGCTCGAAAGCCTGTGATTTTAGCCGACTCGACCCGCCCCCGCGACCGCGGCGCGTTCCCCGGGATTGCCCGGTGGCGGCGGCACGCGGAACCAGGCCGCGTACAAGGCCGGCAGGAACAGCAGGGTGAGCACCGTGGCCACGAACAGCCCGCCCATGATCGCCACCGCCATCGGTCCGAAGAACACGCTGCGCGACAGCGGCACCATGGCCAGAATCGCCGCGGCGGCGGTAAGCATGATCGGCCGGAAGCGGCGCACCGTGGCCTCGACGATCGCGTTCCACGGCGCCAGCCCGGCCTTGATGTCCTGCTCGATCTGGTCCACCAGAATCACCGAGTTGCGCATGATCATGCCCGAGAGCGCGATGGTGCCGAGCATGGCGACGAAGCCGAAGGGCTTGCCGAAGGCGAGCAGGAAGCCGGTCACACCGATCATGCCCAGCGGGGCGGTGAGCAGCACCAGCGCCGTGCGCGAGAGACTCTGCAGCTGCAGCATCAGGATGGTCACCACCACCGCGACGAACAGCGGCACGCCGGCCGCAACCGACCTGCCGCCCTTCTCGCTTTCCTCGGTCGCCCCGCCGGTCTCCAGGCGAAAGCCGGGCGGCAGTTTGGCGCGGATCGGGTCGAGCAGCGGGCTGATCGCGGCGGTCACCGCCGGCGCCTGGACGTCGCCGTAGACGTTCGCCTTCACCGTGATCGTGGGCAGGCGGTTGCGCCGCCAGACCACGCCCTCCTCCAGGCTATAGTCCAGGGTGGCGATCTGCGACAGCGGCACCGACCGGCCGGAACGGGTCGGGATCGACAGGTCCCGGAGGAAGGAAAGCTGCACGCGCTCGGCGGCGGTGCCGCGCACCAGCACGTCGATCAGCTTGTCGTTCTCGCGATAGACCGTGGCGCGCAGGCCGTTGACCGCCGTGTTCAGCGCCGCGGCCAGCTCCTCCGAGCTGATGCCGAGCACCCGGGCCTTGGCCTGGTCGATGTCCAGCCGGATCACCTTGGTCAGTTCGTCCCAGTCCAGCTGCACGTTCGACACGTGCGGGTTGCCGCGCATGACCTCGGCCACCTCGTGCGCCAGCCGCCGCAGTTCCGGCAGGTCCTCGCCCGACACCCGGAACTGCACCGGGAAGCCCACCGGCGGGCCGTTCTCCAGGCGCTGCACCGAGCCGCGCAGTTCGGGGAAGTCCTCCTCGAACAGCCGGATCAGGTGCACGCGCAGCCGCTCCCGGTCCGCGAGCGACCGGGTCTGGACGACGAACTGGGCGAAGCTCGAGGCCGGAAGCTGCTGGTCCAGCGGCAGGTAGAAGCGCGGGCTGCCGCTGCCCACGTAGACCACGAAGTTCTCGATGCCCTCCTCCTTGGCGAGGATCGCCTCCAGCTTCTCGGCCTGGGCGGCGGTGGCCCAGATCGATGCGCCTTCGGGCAGCCGCAGGTCGACCAGCAGTTCCAGCCGGGTGGAGGCCGGGAAGAACTGCTGCTGGACGAAGCGGAAGCCGGCGAGCGATCCGGCGAAGGCGAGCAGCGTGGCCACGATCACCGTCCAGCGCCAGGCAACGCACCAGCCGACCACCGCCCGGAAGCGCCGGTAGAACGGACGCTGGTAGACGTCCTGCTCCGCGTGCTCGTGTTTTCGCCGGCGCGCCTGGTAGTCCGGCAGCAGCTTGAAGCCCAGGTAGGGAATCACCACCACCGCCGCGAACCAGGAGATGAGCAGCGCGATCACCGTCACCTGGAAGATCGAGCGGGTGTATTCGCCGGTGCTCGATGCGGCGGTGGCGATCGGCAGGAAACCGGCGGCGGTGACCAGCGTGCCGGTGAGCATCGGCATGGCGGTGCTCTGGTAGGCGAAGGAGGCGGCGCGGAAGCGGTCCCAGCCCTGCTCCATCTTCACCGCCATCATCTCCACCGCGATGATCGCGTCGTCCACCAGCAGCCCCAGCGCCAGGATCAGCGCGCCGAGCGAGATCTTGTGCAGGCCGACGTCGAACAGGCGCATGAAGAAGAAGGTCAGCGCCAGCACCAGCGGGATCGACAGGGCCACCACCAGCCCGGCGCGGAAGCCCAGGCTGAAGAAGGACACCACCAGCACGATCGCCACCGCCTCCGCCAGCGCCCGCACGAACTCGTTGATCGAGCGGGACACCGCCCGCGGCTGGTCGGCCACGCGTTGCAGTTCCATGCCCACCGGCAGCGTCTCCTGGATG
>DATMWM010000101.1:0-8520 GCA_035562535.1 Rhodocyclaceae bacterium
GCGCCGCAGACGATCTGCAGCGCCTCGCCTTGCCCGCCATCCACCTTGCACAGCGCGAGCTTGTCGGCGTTCGGGTGGCGCTCCACGGACAGCACCTGCGCCACGACCACGCCGGAGAAGGCCGGCGCCACCGGCTGCAGCGCCTCCACCTCGAGGCCGGCCATGGTGAGCAGATGCGCCAGTTCGCCGCTGGTGAGCGGCGGATTGACCAGGGATCGCAGCCAGCTTTCCGGGAATTGCATTTCGGCCTATCGGAACTGTGAGAGGAAGCGCAGGTCGCCGTCGAAGAACAGGCGCAGGTCGTTTACGCCGTAGCGCAGCATGGTCAGCCGGTCCGGGCCCATGCCGAAGGCGAAGCCGACGTGGCGTTCGGGATCGATGCCGACATGGCGCAGGACGTTGGGATGGACCATGCCGCTGCCGGCGATCTCCAGCCAGCCGGTGTGCGAGCACACCCGGCAGCCGGCGCCGTCGCAGAACACGCAGCCCATGTCCACCTCGGCCGAGGGCTCGGTGAACGGGAAGAAGGACGGGCGGAAGCGCACGCGCAGGTCGTCCTTCTCGAAGAAGCGGCGCAGGAAATCGGTGAGCACGCCCTTCAGGTCGGCGAAGCTCACGGCCTCGTCCACCCACAGCCCCTCGACCTGGTGGAACATCGGCGAGTGCGTGGCGTCCGAGTCGACCCGATAGACCCGGCCCGGCGCGATCACCTTCAGCGGCGGGCGGTGCGCCTGCATGTAGCGCACCTGGATCGGCGAGGTGTGGGTGCGCAGCAGCAACCCGGGGGCGTTGTCGATGTAGAAGGTGTCGTGCATCGAGCGCGCCGGATGGTTCTCGGGCGTGTTCAGCGCGGTGAAATTGTGGAAGTCGTCCTCGATCTCCGGGCCGTCGGCCACCTCGAAGCCGACCGAGCGGAACAACTCCTCGATGCGCTCCAGCGTGCGCGTCACCGGGTGCAGCCCGCCGGTGGCCATGCCGCGCCCGGGCAGGGTCACGTCCAGCGCCTCGGCGGCAAGCTGGGCCTCGAGCTTCGCGCGCCGGATCGCCTCGCGGCGCTCGGCGAGCGCCTGCTCGATCGCCTCCTTGGCGGCGTTGATCGCGGCCCCTGCCGCCTTGCGCTCCTCGGCCGGCAGCCTGCCCAGGCCCTTGAGCAGGTCGGTGACCGACCCGCTCTTGCCCAGATAGCGCGCCTTGGCCTGCTCGAGCAGGGCGGCATCGGTGATCGCCGAGAACTCGGCGAGCGCTTCGGAGACCAGAGCTTGTGCGTTTGTCATGCTGGCGGAATCACGGAAGGCGGCGCGGCCGCTCGCCGCAGGCTCGGCCCGGCGCTCCCCGCGCCGGACAACCGGAAAGGGAGGCTCGCGCCTCCCCCGCTACCTCGCGCCGATCAGGCGGCCAGACCGGCCTTGGCCTGGTCGGCGATCTTCGCGAATGCCGGCTTGTCGAACACCGCCAGATCGGCGAGCACCTTGCGGTCGATCTCCACCGCGGCCTTCTTCAGGCCGTTCATCATGGTGCTGTAGGTCATGCCCAGTTCGCGCGCCGCGGCGTTGATCCGGGCGATCCACAGGGAGCGGAACTGTCGCTTGCGCTGGCGGCGATCGCGGTAGGCATACTGCCCCGCCTTCATCACCGCCTCCTTGGCGATCCGATAGACGTTCTTGCGGCGGCCGCGGTAACCCTTGGCCTGGTCCAGAACCTTCTTGTGACGGGCACGCGCCGTCACGCCGCGCTTGACTCGTGGCATCTGTGTCTCTCCTCAGGCGTAAGGCAGCATGGCGCGCACCGAACGGATGTCGGTGGCATGGATCTCGGCGCTGCCGCGCAGCTGGCGGATGCGCTTGGCCGTCTTCTTCGTGAGGATGTGGCGCTTGAACGCCTGCGAGCGCTTGATGCTGCCGCTGGCGCGCACCTTGAAGCGCTTCGCGGCCCCGCTCTTGGTCTTCATCTTGGGCATGACTACTCTCCGTTTGTCATGGCTGCGGGTGGCCCCTGCCGGAGCGCTTGCGAACCCTCGCCACTTGTGAATCGAGGCGCAACCGCCGCCTCACCTGCCGCGGGATGCATGCGCAGCGCCCCGCGAAAACCTCACCACCTGCTCAATGCTTCGTCAGCTTCTTGATCGGCGCCAGCACCATGATCAACTGGCGTCCTTCCATCTTCGGAAACTGCTCCACGGTCCCGTAGGCTTCCAAGTCCGCCTTCACCCTTTCGAGCAGGCGGATGCCGAACTCCTGGTGGGCCATCTCCCGGCCGCGGAAGCGCAGCGTGATCTTGGTCTTGTCGCCTTCCTGCAGGAACTTGATCAGGTTGCGCAACTTGATCTGGTAGTCGCCCTCGTCGGTGCCCGGACGGAACTTGATCTCCTTGACCTGGATCTGCTTCTGCTTGAGCTTCGCCTCGTGGGCCTTCTTCGCCTCGTAGTACTTGAACTTGCCGAAGTCCATGACCCGGCAGACCGGCGGCTTGGCCAGCGGCGCGATCTCGACCAGATCGACGCCCGCCTCCTCCGCCATGCTCAGCGCCTGCTGGATCGGCACGATGCCGACCTGTTCTCCGTCCTCGCCGATCAGACGCACCTCGGGCACGTTGATCTCCTGGTTGATGCGCTGCTTCCTGTCCTTGTCCTGAGCGATGGTTCAAGTCTCCCCAAAAACAAAAAATCCGGCCGCGCCCGTCTCACGCGCCCCGTTGCTCGCGCTCGCGCCGCAGGCGTTCGATCAACGCATCGAGGGACATCTGCCCGAGATCCTGGCCGCCCCGGGCACGCACGGCCACCGTGGAAGCCGCCTTTTCCTTGTCGCCGACGACGATCTGATAGGGCAGCTTCTGCATGCTATGTTCGCGAATTTTATAGCTTATCTTCTCGTTGCGCAAATCCGCTTCGACGCGCAGGCCGGCCGCGCGCAGCTTTTTCGCCACATCGGCGGCATAGTCGGCCTGGTTCTCGGTGATGTTCATCACCATCGCCTGCACCGGCGCCAGCCAGACCGGGAAGGCGCCGGCATGGTGCTCGATCAGGATGCCGATGAAGCGCTCCAGCGAGCCGAGGATCGCGCGATGCAGCATGACCGGGACCTTGCGCGTGTTGTCCTCGGCCACGTACTCCGCTCCCAGCCGGCCGGGCAGCGAGAAGTCCAGCTGCAGCGTGCCGCACTGCCAGACCCGGTTCAGGCAGTCCTTGAGCGAGAACTCGATCTTCGGCCCGTAGAAGGCGCCCTCGCCCGGCTGCAGCTCGTAGGCCAGGCCCTTCACCTCGAGCGCCTGGGCGAGCGCCGCCTCCGCCCGGTCCCAGGACTCGTCCGCGCCGATGCGCTTCTCCGGCCGGGTGGACAGCTTCACCAGGATGTCGCTGAAGCCGAAGTCGGCGTAGACCTTGCGCAGCAGGTCGATGAAGGCCAGCGACTCCGCCAGGATCTGCTCCTCGCTGCAGAAGATGTGAGCGTCGTCCTGCACGAAGCCGCGCACCCGCATCAACCCGTGCAGCGAACCGGAGGGCTCGTTGCGGTGGCAGGAGCCGAACTCGGCGATGCGCAGCGGCAGGTCACGGTAGCTCTTGATGCCCTGGTTGAAGATCTGGATGTGGCCCGGACAGTTCATCGGCTTGACCGCGTAGTCGCGCTCCTCGGCCTTGGTCGTGAACATGTTTTCGGCATACATCTGCCAGTGCCCGGAGCGCTCCCACAGGCTGCGGTCCATGACCTGGGGCGTCTTCACCTCCTGGTAGCCATGATCGCGGATCACCGAGCGCATGTACTGCTCGATCTCCTGCCAGATCACCCAGCCGTTGGCATGCCAGAAAACCATGCCGGGCGCCTCCTCCTGCAGGTGGAAGAGGTCGAGCTGGCGGGCGAGCTTGCGGTGGTCGCGCTTCTCCGCCTCCTCGAGCATGTGCAGGTAGGACTCCAGTTCGTCCTTTTTCGCCCAGGCCGTGCCGTAGATGCGCTGGAGCATCTCGTTGCGCGAGTCGCCGCGCCAGTAGGCGCCGGCCACCTTCATCAGCTTGAACACCTTGAGCCGGCCGGTGGAGGGCACGTGCGGACCGCGGCAGAGGTCGACGAAATCGCCCTCGCGATACAGCGACACGTCCTCGTGCGCCGGGATCGAGGCGATGATCTCGGCCTTGTAGCGCTCGCCGATCGACTCGAAGAAATCCACCGCCTTGTCCCGCGGCCAGACCTCGCGCGTCACCGGCAGGTCGCGCCGCGCCAGTTCGTGCATGCGCGCCTCGATGCGCTCCAGGTCCTCGGGCGTGAAGGGCCGCGTGTAGGAGAAGTCGTAGTAGAAGCCGTTGTCGATCACCGGGCCGATGGTCACCTGGGCGTCCGGGAAAAGCTCCTTCACCGCGTAGGCCAGCAGGTGGGCGGTCGAGTGGCGGATGATCTCCACGCCCTCGGGATCGCGGTCGGTGACGATGGCCAGTTCCGCGTCGCGGTCGATGCGATGCGCGGCGTCGACCAGCCGGCCGTCGAGCCTGCCGGCGACCGCCGCCTTGGCGAGCCCGGGCCCGATGGACGCGGCGACCTCGGCCACCGAGACCGGATGCTCGAACTGCCTGACCGAACCGTCGGGGAGCGTGATCGCAACCATTCCTCTGTCCTCGTCCCGGGTCGCATGCGCCCCGGCAAAAAAAAAGTGCGGTCGCGCCGCACTTTCCCGCAAGCTCTGGCTCGACCCCTATCCGGCGTTTTCCTGCGTGCGAGTTCGCGGCATGACCCTTGCACCCGAATCAAGACTTTTCCCGGCCGGGATTTTCGCACGATCCACCTGCCCCAACAAGGCCGCGACAGGCCGCGAGTGGGGCGCTCATCGGAATTCCCCTACGCGCGGCACGTTCCTGTAGGCCGGCGCCGACATCGGCTTGGGGCTATTCCGCTTCCTCGTCGCCGGGGCGATCTCGTAGCATCGCCAGGCTGTAGACTCCACCCAGCGCGCGCGCCCGGCCTCCCCGCTGATCCCGGCGCCCGCAGCCGAATGCGATGAGCGCGATCGACCCGAATCTGATCCCCGAACCGGGCCAGGACCTGTCCGGCCCGCAGCAGGCGCTGCTGCGGCTGGTGGTCGATTGCATGGCCGAGGCCGTGGTCGTGGCCGACGCGAGCGGCCGCGTGGTGCTCGCCAACGCCACCGCGCGCCGCCTGCTAGCGCTTGGGCGGGACGAGGCGCTGCCCGCCGACTGGGCCTTGGTGCGCGGCCGTTACCTTGCCGACGGCGTGACCCCGGTGCCGCGGGAGCGGCTGCTGGTCACGCGCGCGCTGGCCGGCGAGCAGGTGGACGACGAGCTATTCGTCTTCCGTCCGCCCGGCGTCGCGCCCGGCGCATGGATGAGCGGCAACGCGCGCCCGATCCAGGCCGCTGACGGCGCTGTAATCGGTTGCGTGGTCGTCTGGCGCGACATATCCCGGCAGCACGAGGCCGAGGAGGCCACGCGCAACATCGCCTCCTTTCCGCTGGACAATCCCTCGCCGGTCATGCGCGTGGATCGCGGCGGCGCGCTGCTGTTCGCCAACCCGGCGTCGGAGTCCCTGCTTGCGCAGTGGGGCTGTGCGCTCGGGGAACCCGTTCCCGCGCAGTTGCGCGAAGCCGTGCAGGCCGCGCTCGGGGACGGCGGGGTTCGGGAAATCGAGATGGAGAGCGGCGGCCGCGATATCTCTTTCGACTTGGCCCCGTTTCCCGACCGCGGCTACGTCAACATGTACGGCCGCGACGTCACCGCACTGCGGCAGGCCGAGGCCGGGACGCGCGAGCGTCTGCGCCTGCAGGAACAGGTGGCGAAGACCGCGGCCACCGTCCCTGGCGTGATCTGCTCGTTCCAGCTGACACCGGACGGCAGGACCTCGTTCCCCTATGCCAGCCCGGCGATCGCCGAAATCTACGGCCTGAGCCCGGAGGAACTCGCGCGAGACGCTTCCCCGATTTTCCAACTGATGCATCCGGACGACGCCGCGCACGTGCGCGACAGCGTGGCCGCCTCGGCCCGCACCATGACCGCCTGGCGCGACGAGTTCCGCGTGCGCCATCCCGCCAAGGGCGAGATCTGGGTCGAAGGGCACTCGATGCCCCAGCTCGAGGCCGACGGGGCCGTGCTCTGGCACGGCTACATCCAGGATGTCAGCGAGCGCAAGCGCGCCGAGCAGGCGCTGCGCGAAAGCGAAGCACGCTTCCGCCAGCTCGCCGAGTCGCTGCCACAGCTGGTCTGGACCTGCACCGCCGAGGGAGCCTGCGACTACCTGAGCCCGCAATGGGTCGCCTACACCGGAATCCCGGATGCCCCGCAGCTCGGCGACGGCTGGCTGCGACAGCTGCACCCGGACGATCGCCGGCGCGTCATGGACGCATGGAACCGCGGCGCACCCGCCGGGCGCAGCTATGACATCGAGTTCCGCATCCGGCGCGGCGACGGCGCCTACCGCTGGTTCCGCACCCGCGCCTCGCCGCTCTGCGACGAGGCCGGCAACGTCGTGAAATGGTTCGGCACGAACACCGACATCGACGATCTCAAGCAGGCCGAGGAGGCGCTCAGGCAGGCCAACGAGAACCTGGAGCGCAGGGTCGCGGAACGCACGACCGAGCTGCAGGCCAGCGCGCTGGCCTTGCGGCAGAGCACGGACCAGTTGCAGCGCCTGTCCGCCCACCTGGAATCGGTGCGCGAGGACCAGAACGCCAGGATCGCCCGCGAGGTTCACGACGAACTCGGCGGCACGCTGACCATGCTCAAGCTGGGCCTGGCCCTGGCGCTGGAGCAATGCGGCGGCGCGGCGGGCGTGGAGAAGCAGATCCGGACCATGCTCGATCATGCCGACCAGGCGATCCGCGCGATCAAGCGGATCTCGACCAACCTGCGTCCGCCGATGCTCGACACGCTCGGTCTGCTGGCCACCATCGGCTGGTACGCCGCGGATTTCTCGCGCACCACCGGTATCCGCACGGAAACGAGGCTGCCGAAGTCGATTTCGCTCCCGCCGGAGCGTGCCACCGCGGTCTTTCGCATCGTGCAGGAGGCGCTGACCAACGTGGCGCGCCACGCCCAGGCGGCCGCCGCGCAGATCGTCCTGCGCAAGAGCCGAGGCCGCCTGATCGTCGAGATCGGCGACGACGGCATGGGTCCCCCGGGCAACGGCGCGCCGACAGGGGACGGCCTGGGCATCATCGGCATGCAGGAACGCGCCCGCCTGCTGGGCGGTACGTTGCGGATGCTGCCCAGGCAGCCCCGGGGCACGACGCTGCGCCTGGACATCCCGCTGGAGCGGCGATGATCGGCAAGACACGGGTCCTGATCGTCGACGACCACGCCGTGGTGCGCAGCGGCATCCGCCAGTTCCTGGCGAACGTCGCCGACATGGCGGTCGTCGGCGAGGCCGCCAGCGGACACGAAGCGCTCGCCGTGGCCCGCGGCGAAGCCTGGGACGTCATCCTGGTGGACATCGCCCTGCCCGACCTGAACGGCCTGGAGGTCCTCCGGCGCCTCAGGCGCGAGCATCCGCAGCGCAGGGTGCTCGTGTTCAGCATGCACTCGGAGGACGAGTTCGCCATGCCCGCGCTGAACGCCGGCGCCTCCGGCTACCTGAACAAGGACAGCCCGCCCGCGGAGATCCTGGCGGCCATACGCACCGTCGCCGCCGGCAACCGCTATGTCAGTCCGGCGCTCACCGACCGGCTGCTCGCCGGCACGCTGACGCGTGGCGCGGTTCTGCCGCACGAGAAGCTCTCGCCGCGTGAGCATCAGATCATGCTGCTGATCAGCCGGGGCGTTCCGCTGACCCGGATCGGCGAGCGCCTGCATCTCAGCGTCAAGACGGTGAGCGCCCATCGCACGCGCATCCTGGAAAAGACCGGGCTGGGCTCGAATGCGGAACTCACGCGCTACGTGCTGGAACACAAGCTCGATTGAACGGCACGCAGGCGTGCGGCCGTGGGCATAGGCGGATTCCTACGGCGGCGCGGCCGAAGCCCGACAGAGAAACAGAAAGTCACGGATTCTCCGGCGCGGGTGATGCCCTTATCATCCGTTGCGCCCTGCAGCGTGCGCCGACCCCGGCGAGCGGGGCAGCCCCCGACCCCGACAGCGCTCTACAAGAAGGACGATCGAACGCGCGGCCCACCGGCGCACCTGCCGGCGGGCCGCGCGCCGATCGCCGCAGAGGAATGGAAATGGACGACGTGAATGCCGATTTCCGGCACGCGATCCACGCCCCCGACACGGCCACCGACGTCGAACGGCCCGCATCGCGCACAGACTTGCGAAATTCGCACGGTCGGAGGTGCGACATCGTCCCGGCAGGCACGGACGCGTACCTGCTCGCGCCATCCCGCAGAGGCCAGCATCGCGATACCCACGCCGGCACCGGGCCGCCGGCCGGCTATTTCGTGGTGCTAGGGCCGGCTGGCACCGGCCCGAGCACAGCCGCCAACGGCGCCCGCCGCTTCGGCCCGCTCGCAACCCGCGAGCAGGCGGAATGGCTGCGCGCCAGCGCCTGCGCCATCGGGCTCCTGGAGGATTGGCAAGCGGCTGCAGGATCG
>DATMWM010000102.1:0-5349 GCA_035562535.1 Rhodocyclaceae bacterium
ATCCCGGCCCAGCCACGATCATGAAAAAGCCTCCCAGCCGGCCCGGTCCGCCCGGGCCCGAAACCCGGGGCGGGCAGCGCGTTCCGCCCGCCACCGCGCCGCGAGGGCGCGTGCTGCGGCGGCTGGGCATGGCCGCCGTCGTGCTGCTCGCCGCCGCTGCCGCCTACATCGTCTTCCTCGCCCAGCGCGCCGCGCCCACGGCCCCGGCCGCCGCCAGCCCGGCTGCCGCCCGGCCCGCCGCGCAGTACGTGGGCTCGGCCGCGTGCGCCGGCTGCCATCCCAAGGCGTACGAGGCCTGGAAGGGATCGCACCACGACCTGGCGATGGCCGAGGCGGGCGAGGCCAGCGTGCTCGGCGACTTCGAGGACGCGAAGTTCGCCTATGCAGGCGTCACCTCGACCTTCTTCCGGCGCGACGGCAGGTACTTCGTGCGGACCGACGGGCCGGACGGCCGGCTCGCCGATTTCGAGATCCGCTACACCTTCGGCGTCGTCCCGCTGCAGCAGTACCTGATCGCCATGCCCGGCGGCAGGCTGCAGGCCCTGGGCATCGCCTGGGATTCGCGGCCGAAGGAGCAGGGCGGCCAGCGCTGGTTCCACCTGTATCCCGGGCACGACCTCAAGGCCGGCGACCCGCTGCACTGGACCGGCGTGGACCAGAACTGGAACTACATGTGCGCCGAGTGCCACTCGACCAACCTGCGCAAGAACTTCGACGCGCAGGCTGGGCGCTTCGACACGACGTGGTCGGAGATCAACGTGGCCTGCGAGGCCTGCCACGGGCCGGGCTCGCGCCATGTCGAGTGGGCCAAGAATCCGGATGCCGTGCTGGCGGCGGACAAGGGGCTGGCGCTGGCGCTGGACGAGCGCAGGGGGATCGTCTGGAACGCGGCGCCCGGCGGCGGGATCGCGCGCAGCGCGCCGCGTGCCACGAGCCGTGAGATCGACATGTGCGCGCGCTGCCACGCGCGCGCCGGCCGCATCTCCGACAACTACGTGCATGGCATGCCGCCGCTGGACACCCACCGGCTGGCGCTGCTCGACGACGGGCTGTACTGGAACGACGGGCAGATGCGCGACGAGGTCTACAACTGGGGCTCCTTCGTCCAGAGCCGCATGCATGCCGCCGGCGTCACCTGCTCGGACTGCCACGATCCCCACACCCTGAAGCTGCGGGCAACCGGCAACGCGGTGTGCGCGCAGTGCCACCATCCGGAGCGCTACGACAACCCGCGCCACACCCGGCACGCCGAGGGCACGCCGGGTTCGGCCTGCGCGGCCTGCCACATGCCGACCACGACCTACATGGTGGTCGACCCGCGGCACGACCATTCCATGCGCGTGCCGCGTCCCGACCTCTCCGCCGCGCTCGGCGTGCCGAACGCCTGCAACAACTGCCACGCGGACAAGCCGGCGCAGTGGGCGGCCGACGCGCTCGCCGGCTGGCTCGGCAGGCCGCCGCGCGGCTACCAGAACTTCGGCGCCGCGTTGCATGCCGGCTCCGCCGGCACGCCCGGCGCCCGCGAGGGGCTGGTGTCGCTGGCACGGGACCGGTCGCAGCCCCCCATCGTGCGCGCCAGTGCCTTGAGCCGGCTCGGGCGCTGGCTCGATCCCGGGGCCGTGGATGCGCTGGCGTGGTCGCTGAACGATCCGGAAGCGATCGTGCGGCTGGCGGCGGTCGAGGCGCTGGCGAACGCGGATGCGGCGACGCGGCTGGGCTTCCTTCCCCGGATGCTGAGCGATCCGGCGCGCGCGGTGCGCGTCGAGGCGGCCCGCGCGCTGGCGGGCGAGGCCGAGGCCGGCCTGCCGCCGGGCGAGCGCACGGCCTTCGCCCGGGCGCTGGAGGAGTACGTGGCGGTCCAGCGCTACAACGCCGACCGGCCGGAGGGGCGACTGAACCTGGGCAACCTGCACGCGGTGCGCAACGAACCGGAGCGGGCGCTCGCCGAGTACCGCAAGGCGCTGGAAATCGATCCGACCTTCGTCGCCGCCTATGCGAATCTCGCCGACCTGCATCGCGCGCTCGGCAGGGAGGACGAGGCGGAAGCCGCGCTGCGGCAGGGTCTGGCGAAGCAGCCGCGCGCCGCCGCGCTGCATCATGCGCTCGGGCTGGGGCTGGTCAGGCAGAAGAAGAGCGCCGATGCGCTGCGCGAACTCGGCGAGGCTGCCCGGCTGGATCCGGCCGACGCGCGCTATGCCTACGTCTGGGCGGTGGCCCTGAACGATGCCGGCCGGTCGCAGGAGGCCGCGCAGGCCCTCGAATCGGCGCTCGCCCGCAACCCCTACGACCGCGATCTGCTCATGGCGCTCGCCCAGTACGCGGCACAGGCGAACCGGCGCGAAGCCGCGGCGGACTATGCGAAGCGGCTGGTGGCGCTCGATCCGCAGAATCCGGACTACGCCCGCCTGGCGCTGCAACTCGGCGTCCGGCCCTGAGCGCGGAAAGTCGGTCCGGCCATCGCGCCGTTTGTCCGGATCTGGCGATTTCTAGTCGGGAAATGTCTAGACCGCAGGCGACGCCGGCGGCATACTGCGTCGGCGCCGGACGGACGGGACCTGCCGGCGCGATTACGCATTCCGAAACTTCCACGGGGTCAGGAAAATGAAAGCAATCGCATGGACAATCATCGGCCTGCCGCTGCTGGCCGGCTGCGTTCCAGGTGAACGGTTGCGCGGTGCCGGTGCACCTTTCCGGTGCGTCATGCCGTTCGGGAACCTGGAGGCAGTTCGTACCCGGTTCCCTGCAGGGTCCTGATTGTCCGAATCGGCGCACTCCGTGTCGCGAAAAGCGAAGCGTCCGCAACCGATCCATCGATAATCGTGCCCTTGGCTCGCCGGGCAGCCGAGGGCATTGAAGCCTTTCCACCGCCCCGGGTGTTGGCGCACCGTTCGATGATCCCGGCGCCGCCTTGCGGGGCGCGGATTCCGAACGAATCTTCCGGCCGGCGGGTGCCGGCCAAGTTTTTCCTGTGGAGGGATAGCCCGATGCGACAGTTCCAATCCTGGCTGCGGGCCGTGCTGCTCGGCGCCGCGTTGCTCCCCGCGCTGGCGCCGGCCGCCGACGACAAGCCGGCCCAGCCCGCCGATCCGGCGATCGTGCAGTTGCTGTTCGTGCAGAACGCCCATGCCGTTACCATAGACAAGGCCAAGCGCACGCTGACGCTCAAGCGTGTGAGTCCGAGCACCCTGTTCTTCTCCGACCGGCCGCAGCGCATCGCCGGCCACTACCACACGCGCGACGAGTTCCTGCCCTTGTGGAGCGAGGGCAAGGACAGCTTTCTCAAGGATCCGCCCAACGGCACCCTGTCGGTGTTCGAGAAGGGCAAGCCGGATCTGGTCGACGTCGTGGTCAAGCTGCAGAACCCGCGCATGAAGGGCGATGACCTGATCTACGACATCACCCTGATCAGCGGCGAACTGCCCAAGGCGGGCGGCCCGGCAGCGCTGTTCATCGACATCATCGGCATGCCCTGGACGCCGATGTCCTACGCCGGCGTTGCGCGACGGTGGACGCGGCGCGCCGTGGTGTTCGGCGCAGCCACCACAACCGCTGCGGCGACCGCGGCGATCGCGACCTACCCGGCCCCGGTCGTGGTGCAGACGCCGCCGCCGGTGACCGTCATCCAGACGCCTTCCCCGGCCCCCGCGCAGCCCTCGGCCGCGCACAAGCTCAAGGAACTGGAGTCGCTCTACAAGCAGGGGCTGATCACCCAGTCCGACTACGAGGCGAAAAAGAATCAGATCCTGCAGCAGATCGTGCAGTGATCGCAGTGCCGCCGATTTTCCGATTCGACTAGAAGGAGACCCGATATGCAACGCCGCGTATTCCAGCTTGCCGCACTCGCACTGACCGCACTTGCCCTGCCGCTCGCCGCCGCGCCGGCGCTGGCCGCCGATCCGCCGGCGAAGAAGGCCGAGGAGCCGGCCAAGATGGCGGATTTCCTCTTTGTGCAGAGCGCGAAGGGCATGACCTACGACAAGGCCACGAACAGGCTCACCCTGACCGGCGTCAGCCCGGCGACGATCTTCTTCAGCGACCGGCCCGAACGCATCGCCGGCAACATGCGCACCGCCGACTTCGTGCCCTTCTGGAGCAAGGGCAAGGACAGCTTTCTCAAGGACCCGCCGAATGCGGACATCTCGATCGTCGAAGGCAAGGAGATGCGGCAGGTGGTGGCCGTGCTGCAGAACCCCGAACTCAAGGGCGACAGCCTCAGTTACACGGTGAAGGTGCTGCAGGGCGACATGCCGGCCAAGGGCGCCGACGTTTCGGTGTTCATCGACGTCATCGGCATGCCGCTCACCCCGGTGTCCTACGCCGGCGTGGCGCGGCGCACCTACCGGCGCGCGGTGATCTGGCGATAGATGCGGTGGCGGCACCGCCCTGCGACCGAGAGATAGAGACGTGAAGGAGGACCCAATGAGAATAGGCACTCGAATCCTGCAGCTTGCCGCCCTGGTGTTCGCCGGCGCGGCGCTCCCCGGCCTGGGGCTCGCCCAGCAGGTCACCGGTACCCTGGGCTCGCCGAGCGCCACCACCACCATCAGCGGCAAGCAGCTTCCGCCGCCCGATCCAAAGTTCGGCGGCGTGATCAGGGACGGCTCCCTGCAGTCCAAGCCCTGGTGGGCGCCGCGCGTGGTGCCGCCCAAGGGCGCGCCGAACGTGCTGCTGATCATCACCGACGACGCCGGCTTCGGCGTGCCCAGCACCTTCGGCGGCGTCATCCCGACGCCGACGATGGACCGCATCGCCAGCGAGGGCCTGCGCTACAACCGCGTCTTCTCCACCGCGCTGTGCTCGCCGACGCGCGCCGCCCTGATCACCGGGCGCAACCACCACTCGGCCGGATTCGGCGTGATCTCGGAGCAGTCCACCGGCTTCCCCGGCTACAACAGCATCATAGGCAAGGACAAGGCGACGATAGGCCGGATCCTGCGCGACAACGGCTACTCGACCTCGTGGTTCGGCAAGAATCACAACACGCCGGCCTTCGCGGCCAGCCAGGTCGGGCCATTCGACCAGTGGCCGATCGGCATGGGCTTCGAGTACTTCTATGGCTTCGTCGGTGGCGACGCCAACCAGTGGCAGCCGAACCTGTTCCGCAACACGACGCAGATCTACCCCTTCAAGGACGCCGCACCCGGCACCTGGAACCTGGTCACCGCGATGGCCGACGACGCGATCGACTACATGACGCGCATGCACCAGATCGATCCGAGCAAGCCGGTCTTCATCAAGTACGCGCCGGGCGCCACCCACGCGCCACACCACCCAACCAAGGAATGGGTGGAGAAGATCAGCGCGATGCACCTCTTCGACGACGGCTACGAGAAGCTGCGCGAGCGGATC
>DATMWM010000103.1:0-3375 GCA_035562535.1 Rhodocyclaceae bacterium
GACGGGAGGAACCATGTCCAAGCGTGAAAGCGGCTTTACCCTGATCGAACTGGTGGTGGTGATCGTCATCCTCGGCATCCTGGCCGCGGTGGCCCTGCCGAAGTTCGTCGATCTGTCTAGCGACGCACGCAACGCCGCCGCTGCGGGGGTGGCCGGGGCCATCGCCTCAGGCAGTGCCGTAAACTACGCGACCTACTCCGCCCGCGGCGGGGTGACCGCCGCGAGCGGACCTTTCGCGGTGACCGGAGCGGCCTCCGCGGTCTGTGTCCCGGTCACGCTCGGCAATTTCGTCACCGGCATCACGCTGGTCGCCTCAGGCGCCACCGGCAACAACCAGTTCAACGTTGCCGCGGCAACGGGCAGCCCGGCATGTACCGCTGGTGGAACGGTGAACTGCACGGTAACAGCGCCCGGAGCCGGGTCGACCGCCCAGACAGCGGTGGTGGTCTGCACGGGCGTCTGAGGCTGCATGCTCCCCGAACGGCCAGCCGGCAAAGCGGCTGGCCTTCGTTTTGCGTGTCTCGCGTCTCGCGGCTTCACCCTGATCGAACTCACGGTCGTCCTGCTGCTGGTCGGCATACTCGCGGTCGCCGTTGCGCCGCGGTTCGCCAACCGCGCCGTCTTCGACGAGCGCGGCTTCGTCGACCAGGTGCGCGCCGCGATCCAGTTCGCGCGCAAGAGCGCCGTGGCGCAGCGGCGCAATGTCTGCGTCGCCGTGACCGGCGGCGGCCTGAGCATCACCCGCGCCCAGGCGGTGGGCCCGTCCGCGGCGTGCACCGTTGCGCTGGTCGATCCGGCGACCGGCGGCGCCTTCGCACCGAACGCGCCGGCTGGCGTGTCGCTGAGCCCGGCGGTAAGCCTGGTCTTCGACGCGCTTGGCCGGCTCGCCAGCCCGGACGCGACGACTGCGATCACCGTCAGCGGCCTCGATACCAGCACGGTGACCATCGAGCGCGAGACCGGCCATGTCCATTAGGGGAAAGGACCGCGCGCGCGGCCTTTCGCTGGTCGAACTGCTGCTGTTCATCGTCATCGTCTCGGCAGGGATCGCCGGGATCCTGGCGGTCTACAACACCGCGGTGAAGTCCAGCGCCGACCCGGTGGCGCCCAAGCAGGCGCTGGCGATCGCCGAGGCGATCCTGGAAGAGGTTTCGCTTGCCGCCTTCACCTACTGCGATCCGCTGGACGCGAACTTCGACAGCGCGACCGGCACGGGCGGCTGCGCGTCGATGCCCGAAACCAACCGGGCGCCCGAGGCCGGCGAGACGCGTCCCTACGACAACGTAGACGACTACCACGATGCCGGGCCGCTGCCGGTCACCGACGTGGGCGGCAATCCGGTCGGCGGACTCGACGGCTACCGCTACAGCGTCGCCGTCGCCGCGGCCGATCTCGGCTCCATCCCGGCCGCCAGCGGCGACGCGCTGAGGATCGCCGTGACCGTGACCGGACCGGGCAACACCTCGGTCACGCTCGAAGGTTACCGTGCGCGCTATGCACCGAACGCCGGGCCCTAGGGCCGCTCGGGGCTTCACCCTGCTCGAGGCGCTGGCGGTGATGGTCATCACCGGCATCCTCGCCGCGGTGGTCGCCGTGTTCATACGCACCCCGGTCCAGGGCTACCTCGACACGGTCCGCCGCGCCAGCCTGATCGACGCGGCCGATACCGCGCTGCGGCGGATCAGCCGCGACCTGCGGCTGGCGCTGCCTAACTCGGTTCGCGTCACCGCCTCCGGTGGACGGAGCTATATCGAGTTCCTGCAGACCCGGTCCGGCGGCCGCTATCGCGCAGAGCCGACCGACACGGGCGCGGGCGACGTGCTCGATTTCACCTCGGGGACCGACGCCTCGTTCGACGTGATCGGGCCGCAGGTCGCTGCGGCTCCAGGCGACCAGATCGTGGTCTACAACCTCGGCATCCCGGGCGCGGACGCCTATGCCGGCGACAACCGCCGCGCCTACGCCGGAGCGTCCGGGGCGGTGTCCATCATCGCCTTCACGGTGACCGGCGCGCCGTTTCCGCTGGCCTCGCCCGGGCATCGCTTCCACGTGGTCGACACGCCGGTCAGCTACGAATGCGACCCGGCCGCCGGCGTGTTGCGCCGCCATTGGGGCTACGCGATCGCCGCCGGCCAGCCGGCGCCGCCGTCCGGCGGCTCGAACGCGCTGCTCGCGGACAACGTGGCCGCCTGCGCCTTCGCGTACGACCCGAACGCGGCGAACCAGCGCACCGGGGTGGTCTCGCTGCAGATGCGGCTTTCCTCGCAGGGCGAGAGCGTCACCCTGTTCCAGCAGGTGCACGTGGGGAACCAGCCGTGAGCGGCGGGTGCCCGCGGCGCGGCTTCGCGCTGCCCTCGGCGATCTTCCTGCTGGTGGTGCTGGCGGCGCTAGGCGCGTTCCTGCTCAGGATCTCGACCTCCCAGCAGATCGGCGCGGCGCTGGACGTGCAGGGCGCGCGCGCCTTCCAGGCCGCGCGCGCCGGCATCGAGTGGGGGCTGTTCCAGTCGCTGCGCAACGACTCCTGCGGTAGCGGCACCCTGAGCTTCGGCGGGACCGGGATGGCCGGGTTTTCGACCGCCGTGGTCTGCGCGCGGACCACGGCGAACGAGCTTGGCACGACGGTCATCGTCGACCAGATCACCGCCACCGCCTGCAACCAGCCGCCCTGCCCGAGCGCCGCGCCGGGCACGAACTACGTTGAGCGGCAGTTATCCGCGAGGGTGAGCCGGTGATCGGTGTTTTCCGCCTGCTCGTGTGCATCGGCGCGTGCCTGGTCGGCACCGGACCCGCTTACGCGTTGGTCAGCTACGTAAGCAGTGCATGGAACGACTCCGGCGGAGCCAACGGAACGTCGGCGCTGACGATTGCGTTGCCGCCAGGCACCAGGTCAGGCGACCTTCTCGTGGCGCACATAGCGGTCCGGGGAACATCGCGCCCGACTGTCCTGCCGACCGTGGCGCCGGCTGCGGGAGGCTGGGCTCCCGTGTTCGCGGCGCCTGCAGATGCCGGCACCGCGTTGAGACAGGTCACCTACATCCGCGTGGCCGGATCTTCCGAGCCGGCCGGCTACACCTGGGCGTTTACACCGGACGCAATAGCGGCCGGAGCCATCGCCGCGTTTCGAGGGGTCGACCCGGTTTCGCCGGTCAATGCCTCAAGCAGCCGGGTCAACAATCCGTCCCCAAGCACGGCCAACGTGACGATCGATCAGGTCACCACCACGGCGAGCGATACCGTGCTTGTCGCGCTCTATGCCACGGCCTACGCGACGACCCATACGCCTCCGGGCGGGATGACTGAGGCATACGACGCAGCTACCACGGCAGGGCAGAACGGCGTGGCGGTTTCGGCGGCGTACGTCCAGCAGAACGCCGC
>DATMWM010000104.1:0-5839 GCA_035562535.1 Rhodocyclaceae bacterium
GTCGGAACCTATCAGCGCTGAGGCGGCCGGCATGCGCCTGCCGGACTACGGCGGCGGTTCGATCCTGAACCTGATGCGCAGCGTGGCCGAGGCCTGCGGCGCGGCCGTGCCCTACGCGCCGCTCGCCGGCTTCGACGCCGGGGCGCTGGCCGAGGCGCGCAACATCGTGCTGTTCGTCGCCGACGGCCTGGGCTGGCGCTATCTGCAGTCCTCGGCCGCGGGCGCCGCGCTCCGCGCCCACGCCGTGGGGCCGATGACCTCGGTGTTCCCGTCGACCACGGCCAGCGCGATCACCTGCTTCATGACCGGGCTGGCGCCGCGCGCGCACGGGCTGACCGGCTGGCACATGTACTTCGCGGAACTGGAGCGCATCCTGGCGGTGCTGCCGCTGTCCAGCCGCGATCCGGGGCTGCCGCCGCTGGCGGCGGAAACGCTCCCGGCGCGGCTGTTCGGGCACGCGGCACTGACCGCGCGCATGGCGCGGCCGGCCTTCGTGGTCAGCCCGGCGGACATCGCCGGTTCGCCGTTCAACCGCTTCCATTCGGCCGGCGCGCAGACGCTGGCCTACCAGCGCCTGGACGACCTGGTGGAAACGGTCGCGGCGGTGGCGGCCCAGCCCGGCGGGCCGCGCTACATCTACGCCTACTACGGCGGGCTGGACCACGTCGCCCACCAGAAGGGCATCGCCAGCGCCGAAGCGGCGGCCAGGCTGGCGGCGGTGGATCTCGCCTTCGCCCGGCTGACCGAGCGGCTGCGCGGCACCGACTCCGCGCTGCTGCTCACGGCCGACCACGGCTTCATCGACGCGCCGCCGGAGCGCCTGATCGAACTGGAGCGACACCCGGAACTGGCGCGGATGCTCGCGCGCCCGCTGTGCGGCGAGCGCCGGGTGGCCTACTGCTACGTGCGGCCGGAGCGGCGCGGCGACTTCGAAGACTACGTGAGGCGCGAACTGGCGCAGGCCGCGGTCCTGCACCGCAGCGAGGACCTGATCGCGCAGGGCTGGTTCGGCCCGGGCGAGACCCATCCCCGGCTCGCTTGGCGGATCGGCGACTACCTGCTGGTCATGCGGGAGGACTGGACGATCTGCGACTGGCTTCCCGGCGAGCGGCGCCACACGCTGATCGGCGTGCACGGCGGCACCAGCGCGGACGAGATGCAGGTGCCGCTCGTCTTCGCGCGCGTCCACTGAGCGGGCGGCGCCCGTGTCTCGGGGCCGCCTGAGCCACGTCGCGGCTTTCGACGATGCGCCGTTCGAGCGCAGCCACCGGGGCGACGTGCTGCTGGTGGGCACGGTCTATTCCGGGCCGCGGCTGGTCGGCGTGCTCTCCGGCAAGGTCAGGCGGGACGGGGTCAATTCCACGCGGGTGATCGCCGCCCTGGTGCGCGGCTCGCGCTTCTGGCCGCAGATCCACGCGGTGCTGCTGCAGGGCATCGCGGTGGCCGGCTTCAACGTGGTGGATATCCAGGCGCTGAACCGCGAACTCGGGCGCCCGGTGCTGGTGGTCTCGCGCCGCAGGCCGGACTTCGCGGCCATCCGGCGCGCGCTGCTCGATCACGTGCCCGGCGGGCGGAGGAAGTGGAAACTGATCGAGAAGGCCGGCCCGCCGGAGTCGCTCGCCGGGGTGCATGTCCAGCGCGTAGGCCTCACCGTCGCCGAGGCGCAGGCGCTGATTCGGCTTTTCGCCACCAACGGCGCGGTCCCGGAGCCGCTGCGTGCGGCCCACCTGATCGCAGGCGGTATCGTCCGCGGCGAAAGCCGCGGCCGGGTCTGACGGAATCTAAGCGGAAGAAAGGCGGGAACCTGCCGCGCCGTGCCGCCCGGCGGAGGACGGTCGGCCGGCGCGGGGCGCCCGCCTCAAGGCTTCAGGCCAGACGCTGCGGCCCGAAGTGGGGGAGGTGCAGATTGCGGGCGAGCCGGGTGGCGCCCTGGCGCAGCGCCCTGCCCGCCGCCGCGAAAAGTTTGCGTACCTGATCGTCGTGCAGCCTGACGGCGCGATGTTCCAGTTCGACGAAGTTCGGTCTTGCTTCCACGATTGCCTCCAATGCCGGTTGCGATACCGCTGGCACTTTCGGCAACTGTAATTCCAATCTTGAGAGCGTACAATCTGAAGGATTGGAACAATATCTATGAACTAATTTCAAGAGTTGGGTGATGGATCGCTCCGGCCAGATGATCGCCTTCGTCCGGGCGGTGGAGCTCGGCGGCTTCTCGCCTGCGGCGCGGGAGCTCGGCCTGTCGCCCTCCGCGGTGTCCAAGCTGGTGACCCGGCTGGAGGACCGGCTGGGCGTGCAGCTCATGGTCCGCACCACCCGCCGGCTGGCGCTGACGCCCGAGGGCGAGGCTTTCTTCCAGCGCAGCCAGCGCATCCTGGCCGAGATGGAGGAGGCGGAGAGCGAGGTCTCGCAGTTCCGCCGCAGCCCGCGCGGGCTGCTGCGCATGCACACCGGCGTGGCCTTCGGCCTGCACCAGCTTGCCAGGGTGCTGCCGGAGTTCCTCGATCACTACCCGGAGATCCGGCTCGACCTCACCGTCACCGACCGCGAGGTGGATCTGGTGGAGGAGGGCGTGGACCTGGCGATCCGCATGGGCCCGCTCGCCGAGTCCTCGCTCCATGCCAGGCGCATCTGCGACCTGGAGCGCGTGATCTGCGCCGCGCCGCGCTACCTGAAGCGCCACGGCACGCCGCGCACGCCGGACGACCTGGCGCGGCACAACTGCATCTGGATCACCACGTTGCCGGCGCTGCGTCGCTGGCCTTTCGACACGCCGGACGGTCAGCGGCTAGTCGAGGTCTCGGGCAACGTGGTGGCGAACAACGCCGAGACCATGCTGCAGCTCGCGCTCATGGGCGTGGGCATCGTCCGGCTGGTGGACGCCCTGGTCGGCGAGCCGATCGGCAAGGGCGAGCTGGTGCCCATCCTCACCGACTGCCACCACGTCGAGCCGGTGCCGCTCTACGCGGTGTATCCACACGGCCGCCAGCGCTCGCCGAAGGTGACCGCGATGGTGAACTTCCTGGTCGCCCGCTTCCGCGCCGCGCCCTGGCGCCAGCCGCCCGCCGCGCCGGCCCCGAAATGAAGAACGCCGCCCGGAGGCGGCGTCTGCGGCAGGCGGTGCGGGCGCTCAGGTCTCGGTGTCGAGGAAGCTGCGCAGCTTCTCCGAGCGCGATGGGTGGCGGAGCTTGCGCAGCGCCTTGGCCTCGATCTGGCGGATGCGCTCGCGGGTGACGTCGAACTGCTTGCCGACTTCCTCCAGCGTGTGGTCGGTGTTCATCTCGATGCCGAAGCGCATGCGCAGCACCTTGGCCTCGCGCGGCGTCAGGGTGTCGAGCACCTCCTTGGTCACGTCGCGCAGCGAGGAATAGATCGCCGCGTCGTTCGGCGCCAGGGTGGCCAGATCCTCGATGAAGTCGCCCAGGTGCGAGTCGTCGTCGTCGCCGATCGGGGTCTCCATCGAGATCGGCTCCTTGGAGATCTTGAGGATCTTGCGGATCTTCTCCTCGGGCATCTCCATCTTCTGCGCCAGCGTCTGCGGGTCCGGCTCCTGCCCGGTTTCCTGCAGGATCTGGCGCGAGATGCGGTTCATCTTGTTGATCGTCTCGATCATGTGCACCGGGATGCGGATGGTGCGCGCCTGGTCGGCGATCGAGCGCGTGATCGCCTGGCGGATCCACCACGTGGCGTAGGTCGAGAACTTGTAGCCGCGGCGGTATTCGAACTTGTCCACCGCCTTCATCAGGCCGATGTTGCCCTCCTGGATCAGGTCGAGGAACTGCAGGCCGCGGTTGGTGTATTTCTTGGCGATCGAGATCACCAGGCGCAGGTTCGCCTCGGTCATCTCGCGCTTGGCGCGGCGCGCCTTGGCTTCGCCGGTGGACATCTGCTTGTTGATGTCCTTGAGCTCCTTGAGCGGAATGCCGATGCGCGTCTGCAGGTCGATCAGCTTCTGCTGCTCCTCGATGATCGCCGGGGCGGCGCGCATCAGCGGGGCGGAGTAGGGTTTGTTGGCGGAGATCTCCTGCTTCAGCCACTCCATGTTGGTCTCGTTGCCCGGGAACACCTTGATGAAGTGCGGCCGCGGCATGTGCGTCTTCTCTACGCACAGTTCCTGGATCTTGCGCTCGTGCTTGCGCGCCGCCTCGACCATGCCGCGCACCGAGTCGCACAGCCGCTCGATCGTGCGCGCGGTGAAGCGGATGTTCATCAACTCGTCGGAGATCTGCTTCTGCGCCTTCAGATAGGCCTTGTCCTGCGAGCCTTTCTTGACCAGCACGGTCATCATCTTGTTGTAGACGCCGCGGATCGTCTCGAAGCGCTCCAGCGCGTCGCTCTTCAACTGCAGCATGGACGCGGAAACCGCGGCGCCTTCGCCGTCCTCGCCCTCGTCCTCCTCGATTGCCTCGACTTCCTCGGCCTCGGGCAGGGCGTTGATGGTCTCCTGGGCGTTCGGGTCGATCAGTCCGTCCACCAGTTCGTCGACGCGCATCTCGTCGCGGCCGACGCGCTCGGCGCATTCCAGCATCTCGGCGATCGTGGTCGGGCAGGCGGAGATCGCCTGGATCATGTGCTTCAGCCCGTCCTCGATGCGCTTGGCGATCTCGATCTCGCCCTCGCGGGTGAGCAGTTCCACCGAGCCCATCTCGCGCATGTACATGCGCACCGGGTCGGTGGTGCGGCCGAACTCGGAATCCACGGACGAGAGCGCCTGCTCGGCCTCCTCCTCCACGTCCTCGTCGGCCACCACCGCGGGCACCGCCTCGGTGAGCAGCAGGTCCTCGGTGGCCGGCGCCTCGTCGTAGACCTGGATGCCCATGTCGTTGAACGTCGAGATGATCTGCTCGATCTGCTCGGCGTCCACCATGTCGTCCGGCAGGTGGTCGTTGACCTCGGCGTAGGTCAGGTAGCCGCGCTCCTTGCCGAGCGCGATCAGGTTCTTCAGCCGGGTGCGGCGCTGCTCCTGGTCTTCGGGGCCGAGCACGTCGGTGATGGCGGCGGCCGCCTTGTCCTTGGCGCGGCGGGCCGCGCGCTCGTCCTTCGCCTTGGCGGCGGGCTGCGCCTTGGGCTCGGCCTTGCGGACCGGCCGCGCCTCGGGCTGCGGGGTTTCCGCAGGCTTGGCAGCCTTGGGCGGGGTTTCCTTGCGCGCGTCTTTTGCCTTTTCCTTGGCCATAACCGTGCGTTCCTCGTTCAATCGGTAGGAGGCGAAAAACCTTGCATTTTACTCCAGCTCCGGCCCTCGTGCCGCGCCGGCCTGGCGCTGCTTTAGCGAGAGCAGTTGGGCGAGCTGCCGGCGCTCGTCCGCGCTCAGCCCGCCGCTGCGCTCCTTGGCGTTCAGGGCGGCGATCTCGTGGCTCAGTCCCGCGCGCCGTAACTGCTCGACCGCGTCGTTGAACACCGCCTCCATCGCCGCCTCGTCGAAGTTCTCGCCGGCCAGCTCGCCCAGGGTGCGGGCGATCAGCGGCTCGTGGTCGCTGCCGCGGAAATACTCAAGCACCGGCCCCATCCCGGAGCCGGGCAGGTCGCCGTGGTCGGCGGCGTCGCACAGGGCGCGCAGCGCGGCCGCCTCGGCGCACTCCGGCAGCAGGGCCGGGTCCAGACCGGGCGCCCAGCCGGGCTTCTGCACCAGGATCTTGAGCAGGACGCGGCCGAGCGAGGGCGCCGTGCGCTGCCCGGGCGCTCGCCGCGGCGGCGGCGTGCGCACCGCCGGCCTCAGCCCGCACAGGGATTCGACCTCGGCGGCAGTCAGCCGGGTGATCTGCGCCAGCGACCGGGTGAGCTGGGTGCGCAGCATCGGGGCGGCGATGCGCCCGAGCAGCGGCTTGGCCTCGTGCAGCAGCTT
>DATMWM010000105.1:0-3273 GCA_035562535.1 Rhodocyclaceae bacterium
TGCGACAAATCCTATGCGTTCAGTCAACCCGACGCACGCCGTGGTCCAGTCTTGTTCAACTGGATTCCGGCGTGCGCCGGAATGACGGATGTGAACCAGTCTGTGTCTCCATTACTACCGGTACATAGAAGATGAACTCACACCCTCCAATGGTCCTGTTTGGCGCCTTCGACCGCCACAACTTCGGCGACCTGCTGTTCGCGCACGTGGCGGCGGCGATGCTGGCGCCGCGGGAGGTCGTTTTCGCCGGCCTGGCCGCGCGCGATCTCACGGCGTTCGGCGGCCACCGGGTGCGGGCGATCGCCGCGCTGGCGCGGGAATGGGGCGAGGCTCCGGCCGACGTGGTCCATGCCGGCGGCGAGATCCTCGGCTGCGACGCCTGGCAGGCGGCGGTGATGCTGCTGCGGCCCGAGGAGGTGGCAACCGTCCTCGGGCTATACGAACACGATCCGGTCGCACGGCTGGCCTGGGCGCGGGAGCGGCTGGGCGTGGCCGGGCGGGTAGCCTATGCCGTGCCGAAGGCGCTGTTCGGCCGGCCGGGCCGTTTCGTCTACGACGCGGTCGGCGGGACGGACCTGGCGCAGCGGGATCCCGGATTCCGCGCCGAGGCGTTCGCGCGATTGCGCGAGGCCGACTTCGTCGGCGTGCGCGACGACGCGACCGGGGCGGCGGTGGCCGCTGCCGGAATCGCGGCGCGGCTGATGCCTGATCCGGCGGTGATGGTGGCGGAGCTATTCGGCGCGCGTATCCGGCAGCGCGGCCTCTGCGGCGAAGCTGCGGCGGTGAGTGCGGCGTTTCCGGCCGGTTATCTCGCGGTCCAGTTCGCCGCCGAATTCGGCGACGACGCGACGCTCGCGGCGATCGCCGGCCAGCTCGACCGGGTGGCGAACGAGACCGGGCTGGCGATCGTCTTCTTCCGCGCCGGCGCCGCTCCCTGGCACGACGACCTCGGCGCGTTCCGCCGCGCCGGCGCGCCGATGCGCGCGCGCTGGAGGGTGTTCGAATCGCTGGACGTCTGGGACATCTGCGCCCTGATCGCCGGCAGCCGGGGATACTGCGGCAGCAGCCTGCACGGGCGCATCCTCGCGCTCGATTTCGGGCTGCCGCGGCTCAGCCTGGCTGCGGCGGGCGCGGCCGCAGGCAAGCTGCACGCGTTCGTGCGGACCTGGGATGCCGCTCATCCGGCGGGCGTCGCAACCCCCGGCCGGATCGCCGATGCGCTGCTGCCGGCGCTGGCTGCGGGCCCGGACGCCGGCCGTCGGGACGCGAAGCGCCTGGCGGCGCTGTACCGCGAAGCCTTCGCTGACCTGCGCGCCGCACTGCGCGAGGATAGTAGGGTGGGATAGGGCGAAGCCCGTATCCCACCGTTTCCGCACGGACGGTGGAATACGCGCCTGCGGCGCTATTCCACCCTACGAAGCACCGACCCGCGACGCTGCGTAGGGTGGAATAGGCGCGTCGGCGCCGTATTCCACCGTCGAAGGGCGGTTTTCGGCGACTCCCGATCTGGGCCGAAACGGTGGAATGCGCGCCTGCGGCGCTATTCCACCCTACGCGCGGTCGCTCAGCGCTCGAAGCGGCTGCCGCGCGTGCGCTGCGCTTCCTGGCCCCGGCGCGCGGGGGCGGGCTTGGCCGCGCCGCGCGAAGAGGTCCGGCGGTCGGCGTAGCCGGCCGGGCGTCCCGCGCCGCGCGGCTTGGCCGGGGCGGGACGCGGACGGGCCGCCGGCTCCAGGCCGGAGATGACATCCACCTGGATCGCCTGGGCGGTGTAGCGTTCGATGTCGCGCACCTGGCGGCGCTCGTGGTGGGCGACCAGGCTGACCGCCACGCCGCTGCGGCCGGCGCGGCCAGTGCGGCCGATACGGTGCACGTAGTCCTCGGCCTGGCGCGGCAGGTCGAAGTTGATGACGTGGCTGATGCCCGGCACGTCGATGCCGCGGGCGGCCACGTCGGTGGCCACCAGCACGCGCATCGCGCCGCGGCGCAGTTCGGTCAGGGTGCGGTTGCGCTCGCGCTGGGTCATGTCGCCGTGCAGCGCGGCGGCGGCGAAGCCCTGCTCGGTCAGGCTGATCGACAGGTCGTCGGCGGATTTCTTCGTGGCGGTGAACACCAGCGCCTGGTTCAGCGAGACGTCGCGCAGCAGTGCGTCGAGCAGGCGGGTCTTGTGGCGGAAATCGTCGGCGAAGAGCATGCGCTGGTCGATCTGCGGCCGGTCTTCCTTGGCCGCGGCGATCTCGATGCGCTGCGCCCCCCGGGTCACGCGGCCGGCGAGTTTGCCGACCACGCCGTCCAGGGTGGCCGAGAACAGCAGGGTCTGGCGGTTCGCCGGGGTGCGCGCGACGATCGCCTCGATGTCGTCGATGAACCCCATGTCCAGCATGCGGTCGGCCTCGTCCAGCACCAGCACCTCCAGGCGCGAGAAGTCGACCCGGCGCGCCTGCAGGTGATCGAGCAGGCGGCCGGGCGTGGCCACCAGAATGTCGAGCGGCTGCTTGAGCGCCTTCAACTGCAGGGCGTAGGGGCTGCCGCCGACCACGCTGGCGATGCGCGCCCGGCGCATTCCCTTCGCATAGGCGTCGGCGCCCTTCTGCACCTGCAGCGCCAGTTCGCGGGTCGGGGTGAGCACCAGCACGCGCGGGCCGATGCCGGCGGCGGCGCTGGGCACCGAGATCCGCTGCAGGCTGGGCAGCAGGAAGGCGGCGGTCTTGCCGCTGCCGGTCTGGGAGGAGACCAGCAGGTCGCGTCCGCCCAGGGCGGCGGGGATCGCCTGCCGCTGCACCGGCGTGGGGCTGTCGTAGCCCTTCGCGGCCAGGGCGTCTATCAGGAACGGGCTCAGGCCCAGCTCGGAAAAAGTCATGTCATACCTTTCGTGCGCAGGCCCTGGGGCATGCGCGAGTTCGCCGTCCGGCGCAGTGGCTGGAAAGCGGGTTGGCAGCGTCGACGGTCGACCGGCTGCGGGATCACCGGCGCCAACCAAAAAACCGCGCTGCCGCAGGGACGAGTCCGAGGGGCGAATCGAGAGGTCAGGGACGATGAGACTGTGGAATACAGTCTTCGGAGAACTTCGGCCCGGGCTTGCCCGGGAGAGGAAACCGGCTGCTGCATTGCACTGGCGCGCATTATACAGATCGGCGCACGGTCGGCACGGATTTTTCCGCGGCCGGCGGCGATGCGCGGCAGAATGTGCGGACCGCACCGTCGCGATGGCGGGGATTCCTCGGCCTCGCATGGCGGCTCGACCGGGACGACGATGGTTTCCTCAGGCAACTGTTC
>DATMWM010000106.1:0-3497 GCA_035562535.1 Rhodocyclaceae bacterium
CTTCCTCATGACCCACGAGAACATCCCGCAGGAGATGGCCGACTGGATGATGGGTACCGGCATCGGCGTGATCGGCTTCCTGCTGATGGCCAACATCCTGCTGCTGATCGCCGGCAACTTCATGGAGCCCTCGTCGATCGTCCTGATCCTGGCGCCGATCCTGTTCCCGATCGCGGTCAAGCTGGGGATCGATCCGGTGCACTTCGGCATCCTGATGGTGGTGAACATGGAGGTCGGCATGTGCCACCCGCCGGTCGGCCTGAACCTGTACGTGTCCAGCGGCATCACCAAGATGGGCATCACCGAACTGACCATCGCGGTCTGGCCGTGGCTGCTCACCATGCTGGTCTTCCTGGTGATCGTCACCTACTGGCCGGCGCTGTCCCTGTGGCTGCCGCGGATGCTCGGCATGATTAGCTGAGCGCAGGCCTTCCTGGGCAGTGCGGCGAGCCCGGCTCCGGCCGGGCTCGCCGCTTCCGGCTGCCGGTGCGCTGCGCGCAGGCCGTGGCGCGGCGTGGCGGCAGCGGCCGATCCTGCTACAATCGCAAGCTTTTCGGAAATCGCCGCTTTCCCTTTCTAATCATCGCTTTTTCGGGAGTTATCGATGGCTGTTGAACGTACCCTTTCGATCGTCAAGCCGGATGCCGTGGCGAAGAACGTGATCGGCAAGATCTATTCGCGCTTCGAGACCAACGGGCTGAAGATCGTCGCCGCCAAGATGGCCTGGCTGTCGAAGACCGAGGCCGAGGGCTTCTACGCCGTCCATCGGGAGCGCCCGTTCTTCAAGGATCTGGTCGAGTTCATGACCTCTGGGCCGGTGATGATCCAGGTGCTGGAAGGCGAGGGCGCGATCGCCAAGAACCGCGACCTGATGGGCGCCACCGATCCGAAGAAGGCCGCGGCGGGAACCATCCGCGCCGATTTCGCCCAAAGCATCGACGCCAACGCGGTGCATGGGTCCGACGCACCGGAGACCGCCGCCGTGGAGATCGCCTACTTCTTCCCGGCCATGGAGGTCTTCTCCCGCTGATCCGGCGTCGCACGGACGGCACGCGCCTCATGCCTGTGAACCTGCTCGATCTGGACGCCGCCGGCCTGGAGCGCTTCGTCGCCGGGATCGGCGAGAAGCCGTTCCGGGCGCGCCAGCTGCTGCGCTGGATCCACCGCTTCGGCGAGGCGGATTTCGGGCGCATGAGCGACATCGCGAAGAGCCTGCGCGCTTGCCTGGCCGAGACCGCCGAGGTCGCCGCGCCGCAGGTGATCCGCGACGAGACCTCCGAGGACGGCACGCGCAAGTGGCTGCTCGACGTCGGGCAGGGCAACGCGGTCGAGTGCGTGTTCATCCCGGAGGAGACGCGCGGCACGCTGTGCGTGTCCACCCAGGCCGGTTGCGCGCTCGACTGCGCCTTCTGCTCCACCGGCAAGCAGGGCTTCAACCGCAACCTGGGCGCGGGCGAGATCATCGGCCAGCTCTGGCTGGCCAACCGCCTGCTCGGCGCCTGCGCCGACGGCGAGCGGGTGATCAGCAACGTGGTGCTGATGGGCATGGGCGAGCCGCTGGCCAACTTCGACAACACGGTGACCGCGCTGAACCTGATGCTGGACGACAACGCCTACGGCCTGTCGCGCAGGCGGGTGACCGTGTCGACCTCCGGCATCGTGCCGGCCATGGACCGGCTGCGCGAGGCCTGTCCGGTGGCCCTGGCGGTGTCGCTGCACGCGCCGAACGACGCCCTGCGCGACGAACTCGTGCCGATCAACCGCAAGTATCCGCTGGCCGGGCTGATGGCGGCCTGCCGGCGCTATCTCGACCGCGCGCCGCGCGACTTCATCACCTTCGAATACGTCATGCTGGACGGGGTGAACGATACGGACGCCCATGCCCGCGAACTGCTGCACCTGACCCGCGACGTGCCCTGCAAGTTCAACCTGATCCCGTTCAACGCGTTTCCCGGCTCGCCGCTGCGGCGCTCGCCGGCGCAGCGCATCCGGGCCTTCGCCCAGATCCTGATGGACGCCGGCATCGTCACCACCACGCGCAAGACCCGTGGTGATGAGATCGACGCGGCCTGCGGTCAGCTCGCCGGCCGGGTCGCCGACCGCAGCCGGCGCGGTTTGCGCGCCGCGGTGCCAATCATCGAGGTGACCTCATGAAGCGCCTGCTCGTCGTCGTGTTCCTGCTGGCCGCAGGGTGCTCGAACAACCCCTACCGGCAGGCGCAGCCGCCCCAACAGCAGGTCGGCGAATCCCTGCCTTCTGGCGATCCGAAGCCGGGCGATGCGAAGACCCGGGCCAAGGCGCACACCGACCTGGGCATGCTCTATTATCAGACCGCGCAGATGGCCACCGCGCTGGACGAGGCGCGGGTCGCGCTGGCCGCGGACGCCGGCTACGCGCCGGCCTACAACCTGCTCGGACTGGTGCACATGTACCTGAACGAGCATGCGGAGGCGGACGCCGCCTTCCAGCGCTCGATCAGCCTGGCGCCGAACGATCCGGAGACGAACAACAACTACGGTTGGTACCTGTGCACCCGCGGGCGGGAGCAGGACGGGATCAGGCTGCTCATGGTGGCGGTGAAGAACCCGCTCTATCAGACGCCGACCCGGCCCTACACGAACGCCGGCCTGTGCGCGCTGCGGCTGAACGACTTGGCCGCCGCCGAGGACTATTTCCGCAAGGCCGTGCAGGCCGACCGCTCGAACGTGCAGGCGCTCTACCAGCTGGCCAGTGTGAACTACCAGCGCGGCAACTATTTCGAGGCCAAGCGCTACATCGGGGCGGCCCTCGACCTGCAGGACCCGAACGCGGAGACGCTCTGGCTGGCGGTGCGCGTCGAGCGCAAACTCGGCGACCGCAAGGAAGAGACCCGGTACGCGAACCAGCTCCGCCGCAGCTTCTCCGGCAGCCCCGAACACCAGCTCCTCACGAAGGGCCAGTACGAGTGAGCGAGGCGATAGAGGAAAGGGCGGAGACCGCCGCCCGCTCCATCCATCCGGGCGCCATGCTGCGCCAGGGACGCGAGTCGCGCGGGCTGTCGGTGGACGACGTCGCCCAGGCGCTGAAGCTGACGCCGAAGCAGGTGGCCGCGATCGAGAGCGAGGAGTTCGACATCCTTCCGGGCAACACCTTCGCCCGGGGTTTCGTGCGCAACTACGCCCGCTTCCTGCAGCTGGATCCGGCGCCGCTGATGGCCGCGCTAGAGCGGCAGCTCGCCCATGCCGAGGTGGACCTGAGCCCGGTGTCCAACGCCGGCGGCACCATGCCGACCGGGTTCGCCTCGCGCGGCGTGCCCAGGGCCGTGTGGCTCTTCCTGGCGATCGCCGTCGTGGCCCTGGTCCTGGTCGTCTACCTCGACCGACTGCGGCCGCAGCCGGCGCCGGCGGAGACCGGCGTGGAGGCAGCGGTTCCCGCCGCCGCGCCCGCGCTTCCTGCCGCCGAGAAGCCCGCAGGAGAACCGCCCGGCGAGCCGGCGCCCGCCGCGGGCGCGGTCGCGG
>DATMWM010000107.1:0-4264 GCA_035562535.1 Rhodocyclaceae bacterium
ACCACGGCGGCCAGTCCGCCCGCCACGGCCAGGCCGCGGTACAGCGCGTTCATGATCTTGCCGCCTTCCCGCGCCTTGACGAAGCCTGCGCCGACGATGCAGGCCAGGATCGAGAAGCCGCCCAGGGCCAGCGGATAGACCACCGCATTGGCGCCCGCCTGGGGCAGCACCAGGGCACCCAGCAGCATGGTGGCGATGATGGTCACGGCATAGGTCTCGAACAGGTCGGCCGCCATGCCGGCGCAGTCGCCGACGTTGTCGCCGACGTTGTCCGCGATGACCGCGGGATTGCGCGGATCGTCCTCGGGAATGCCGGCTTCGACCTTGCCCACCAGATCGGCGCCGACGTCGGCGCCCTTGGTGAAGATGCCGCCGCCCAACCGCGCGAAGATCGAGATCAGCGAACCGCCGAAGCCCAGGCCGATCAGCGGCGCCAGGGTCTGGGCGAGCGACTGGGTCTCCGGCGCCATGGCCTTGAGGATGCCGTAGTAGCCCGCCACGCCGAGCAGGCCGAGCCCGACCACCAGCATGCCGGTGATCGCGCCGCCCTTGAAGGCCACCTCCAGCGCGGCGTTCAGCCCGGTGCGCGCGGCTTCGGCGGTGCGCACGTTCGAGCGCACCGATACGTTCATGCCGATGTAGCCGGCGGCACCCGAGAGGATCGCGCCGATGGCGAAGCCGATGGCGGTCTTCCAGCCCAGGGCGACACCGATGAGCACGAACAGCACCGCGCCGACGATACCGATGGTGGTGTATTGGCGGTTCAGATAGGCTTTCGCACCTTCCTGAACGGCGGCAGCGATCTGCTGCATCCGCTCGTTGCCCGTCGGCTGCGCCATGATCCACTGGATCGAAATGACGCCGTAGACGAGCGCCAGGCCGGCGCACACCAAGGCAAACACAATACCAGACATGCACTCTCTCCTTGTCGCAGTGAAACCCGCTTCTTAGGCCCAGCCCGACTGCCCGACCGGACATCCCTTTTTTTGCATCGCCAGCCGCCACGCGGGGCGCACTGCCACGCCGCCCCGCATGTCACTTCCTGCTCCTTTCAGAGCTTGAACTCTTCCAGCTTCTTCGCCACCGCGACGTTCTTCAGGCGCACGTACTTCGGCAGGCCGTTGTCGTAGGGCGGGTAGTCCTCGCCCAGAATCAGCGGCGACAGGTAGCGGCGGCACTTCTCGGTGATGCCGAAGCCGTCCTCGCTGATGTAGTCGCGCGGCATGAACTTCTCCACGTTCGCCACGTCCTTCAGCTCCGCCACCTCGATCTTCCACTTGTAGGGGCTCTGGGACACGCGCTTGATCGCCGGCATCACCGAATTGCGGCCCTTCAGCGCCAGCTCCACCGCCGCCTTGCCGCAGGCGTAGGCCTGGGCCACGTCGGTCTTCGAGGCGATGTGGCGCGCCGCGCGCTGCAGGTAGTCCGCCACGCCCCAGTGGAACTTGAGGTTCAGCCCTTCCTTGACCATGTTGGCGATCACCGGCGCCACCCCGCCCAGCTGGGCGTGGCCGAAGGCGTCGCGCAGGCCCTGGTCCGAGAGGAACTTGCCGTCCTCGCCCTTCACCCCCTCCGACACCACCACGGTGCAGAAGCCGTGCTGCTTGACCATGGCATCCACCTTCTTCAGGAACTGCTCCTTGTTGAAGGGGATCTCCGGGAACAGGATCAGGATCGGCAGCTCGTTGCCCTTGCTCGAGGCCAGCGCGCCGGCGGCCGCGATCCAGCCGGCATGGCGGCCCATGACTTCGAGCACGAACACCTTGGTGGAGGTCTTGGCCATCGACATGACGTCGAAGGTGGCTTCCAGAGTCGACACCGCGATGTACTTGGCGACCGAGCCGAAGCCCGGGCAGTTGTCGGTGATCGGCAGGTCGTTGTCCACCGTCTTCGGCACATGGATGGCCTGGATGTGGTAGCCCATCTGATCGCCGAGCTGGGACACCTTGAGGCAGGTGTCGGCGGAATCCCCGCCGCCGTTGTAGAAGAAATAGCCGATGTTGTGCGCCTTGAACACCTGGATCAGGCGTTCGTACTCGCGGCGGTTCTGCTCCAGGCTCTTCATCTTGTAGCGGCAGGAGCCGAAGGCGCCCGAGGGCGTGTACTTCAGCGCGGCGATCGCCGCATCGGACTCCTTGGTGGTGTCGATCAGGTCTTCGGTGAGCGCCCCGATGATGCCGTTGCGCCCCGCATACACCTTGCCCATCTCGTCCTTGTGCTTGCGCGCGGTCTCGATGACGCCGCAGGCGGATGCGTTGATGACGGCGGTGACGCCGCCGGACTGCGCATAGAACGCATTGACTTTCTTGGCTGCCATGCTGACTGTCCTCCCTTGTTGCCGGAATCTTCTACTTGAGCGCCTCGAAGGCGCGGTCGCGGATCTCCTCGACCTTGCCCATGCCGTCGATCCTGCGGTACCTGGGCGCGCCCGGCTGGCCGCCGGCCGCCCACTTGCCGTAGTAATCCACCAGCGCCTTGGTCTGGGAGTGATAGACATCGAGACGCTTCTTCACCGTCTCTTCCTTGTCGTCGTCGCGCTGCACCAGGTCCTCGCCCGTGACGTCGTCCTTGCCGGGAACCTTGGGCGGGTTGAACTTGACGTGATAGGTGCGTCCCGACGGCAGGTGGGCGCGGCGCCCGCTCATGCGCTCGATGATCGCGGCGTCCGGCACGTCGATCTCCAGCACGTAGTCGATCGCGACGCCGGCCTCCTTCATCGCGTCCGCCTGCGGGATGGTGCGCGGGAAGCCGTCGAACATGTAGCCCTTCTGGCAGTCCGGCTCCTTGAGCCGGTCCTTCACCAGACCGATGATGATGTCGTCGCGCACCAGGCCGCCGGCGTCCATGATCTTCTTGGCTTCCAGGCCCAGCGGCGTGCCCGCCTTGACCGCGGCGCGCAGCATGTCGCCGGTGGAAATCTGCGGAATGCCGAACTTCTCCTTGATGTAGGTGGCTTGGGTACCCTTGCCTGCGCCGGGCGGTCCCAGCAGTATCAGTCTCATGGCTCCTCCCTGGAGCTTGTTGGAAAACCGCGATTCTAGGTGACTGTCTCGAAAGGCTCGAAAAAATAACCTTATTGCCGCATTCGGTCAAACCGAAGCCGCACCCGCGCCAGGTCCTCCGCCGTGTCCACGCCCGGCTCGGGCGCGTGCCCGGTCACCGTCACCCGGATCGGCAGGCCATGCCAGAGCACGCGCAGTTGTTCCAGCGCCTCGAACTGCTCGATCGGCGAGGGCTCCAGCGCGGCGTAGCGCCGCAGGAAGCCCGCGCGGTAGGCATAGAGGCCGATGTGCCGCAGGGCCGGCAGCCCGGCCGGCAGCGGCGCCGAGGTCACCGGCCTGCCCTTGAGCGCGGCGAAGGCGTCGCGGGCGTAGGGGATCGGCGCCCGGGAGAAATAAACGGCCCGGCCCGCGCGGTCGCAGACCACCTTCACCACGTTCGGATTGAAGAAATCCGCGGGCGAGGACAGCGGGTGGGCGGCCGTGGCCACCGCGGCATCGACATCGGCCTCCAGGTCGGCGGCCACCCTGCCGACCAGCGCCGGGTCGATCAGCGGCTCGTCGCCCTGCACGTTGACGATCACCTGGCCGTCGTCGCAGCCGAGCTGGGCCGCGGCCTCGGCCAGGCGATCGGTGCCGCTGGCATGGTCGGCCCGGGTCATCAGCGCGGCGATGCCGTGCTGCTGCGCCGCGGCGCGGATGTCCTCATGATCGGTGGCGATGTAGACCGCCGAGGCGCCCGCCTCGCGCACGCGCTCGGCCACGCGCACCACCATCGGCTTGCCGCCGAGGTCGAGCAGGGGTTTTCCGGGCAGACGGGTGGATGCGTGGCGGGCCGGGATGACGACCAGGAAGGTCACGCCAGCCTGCCGTTCAGGGCGCCTCTTCGACGGTGAGCTGGCGCGCTTCCTCTTCCAGCATCACCGGTATGTCGTCCCGGATGGGATAGGCGAGCTTGCAGGCCTTGCAGACCAGTTCCTGGCGGTCCTTGCGGTAATCGAGCGGCCCCTTGCAGACCGGGCAGACCAGGATGTCAAGCAGCCGGGCGTCCATCGATTTTCCCCAAGACGAGTTCCACAAGATCGCCGCCCGACCGGGACGGACCGCCACTGCCGAGCGGGGCGAGGCGCGCCTCGACCGGCAGAACCCAGGCGTTCGACGGCGCGAACGCGGCGCATTTTACCGCATCTTTCTCGGTCATCAGCAGCGCATCGGCCCCGGCGATCTGCAGATCCTGCGCCGCATAGGCGTGGTGATCCGGAAAA
>DATMWM010000108.1:0-15842 GCA_035562535.1 Rhodocyclaceae bacterium
GTGTTGAAGAACAGGTTCTGGAGCCGGCTGCGGCCTATGATCGGCAGGTTGCTCGGCGTGGCCGGCCGCAGGCCCGCCCAGCATTCGGCTTCCGCGCTGCTGCGGATGTCCGGGAACAGTTCCAGCAGGCGGTCGAGGATCGCGCCGCAGCGCGCCGCGTTCAACTGCGTGTCGTAGCCGGTCAGCTCCGCGGTGCCGGCCGCCCGCAGGCGCCCGCCGAGGCGGGAAACGACGATGCGGCGGGATTCGTCGGTGATGCTGGTGCGCGGGGCGCCGGACGGCTCGGCCAGCGGCAGCGTGACCGAATAGCCCTTGACCGGGTAGATTGGCAGCCGCTCGCCCGCCGCGGCCGCCAGCAGCGGGCTGAAGCTGCCGGCGCAGAGCAGGTAGGCGTCCGCGGCAAGCGTCTGGTGCCGTCCGCCGCTGCCGGCCGCGCGGATGCCTGCCACGCGGCCGGCCTGAACCTCGATCGCCTCGATCAGGGTGTCGTAATGGAAACGCACGCCGCGTTGCGCGCACATCTGCGCGAGATTCCGGGTGAAGCGATGAGCGTCGCCGGATTCGTCCTCGGGCGCGTGGATTCCGCCGAGCAGGCGGTCGCGGCAGCCGGCGAGCGCCGGTTCCACCGAAACGCAGCCCGCGCGGTCGAGCACCTCGACCTTCATGCCGAGGCCGCGCAGCCAGCGGGCGCGATCCTCCGCCTGGGCGAAGCTCTTGTCGTCGAAGAACAGGTGGAGGATGCCGGCCTGCAGGCTGTCGTACTCGATCCCCGTCGCCGCCCGCAACTCGCGCAGGCGCGCGCGGCTGTGGATCGCCAGCCGGGCGATCGCCTCGCCGTTGCGCAGGTTGCGCCCCGGCAGGCATTCGAGCAGGAAGCGCACGCCCCACAGCCACTGCCCGATCTCGGGGCGCGGGCGGAACTTCAGCGGCGCGTCCTCGCGTCCGAGCCAGCGCAGGATCTGCGCCGGTGCGCCCGGGTTGGCCCAGGGTTCCGGATGGCTGACCGAAATCTGCCCCCCGTTGGCGAAGCTGGTCTCGAGGGCAGCCGCCGGTTGGCGCTCCACGACTTCCACCTCATGGCCGGCGGCGGCCAGATACCACGCGCTCGTGACGCCGGTCAGCCCGGCTCCCAGGACCAGCACTCGCATGGCCCGCACTCTAGCAGAGGCGGGCCGCTTCTAGCCGGCCTGCAGGACGATCGTGTCCTCGTGGGAATAGGCCGGCGTGCAGGCACACAGGATGCGCAGCTCGCCCCGGCCGCTGTTCTCGACGCGGTGAGCGATTCCCGGGCGGATGACCACGGTGTCGCCGCGGCCGACCTGGAACACCGCGCCGCCGAGCGTCATGCGGCCGGTGCCGGCGACGACGTGGTAGACCTCCTCGCTGCGCCTGTGCGCGTGCAACAGCGTGGCAGCGCCCGGGGCGATGACCGCCTCCGCCAGGCTCTGCCGACGCACGGCGTGCTGCGAGGGGTGCATCAGTTCGCGGATTTCGGATCCGTCCGCGGTGCGGTAAGGCGATGCCGTTCCGTAGGCAGTGTGTTCGAGTCTCATGGTGGCGTGACGCTGTTCGGCTGCGGTGGAGGATGTCCGGCGCCTGCATTGTCGGCGGCCCGGCGCATCGCCCGATAGTGGAATTAGTCACGGAGCGCCGCTTCGGTCAGTCGCCGGGCACGCCTCCGGCGGCGACGGGGCGTTCGCTGCCCCCGGAAACGGTCGCTTCGGCCCAGTCGAGGATCGGCTGGAAGCGCGGCGGCAGCAGGCGCCGCGCTTCCCTCAGACTGACCCAGCGCAGTTCGTGGTGCTCCGGCCGTCCCAGTTCCGGATTGATCGGCAGGGCGGGCGTGCCGTCCGGGGATTCGGCCAGGAAACAGCGCACGACCTTGCCACCGGCGTAGGGCTGGGTGTCCCGCGATTCCCGCCCCCAGCGAAAGTTCAGCCCGGTGAGCGCCGTCTCCTCGGCGGTTTCGCGCACCGCGGCGGCGAGCGGGTCCTCGCCCGGCTCGACGCGACCCTTGGGCAGGTCCCAGTTGCGATAGACGCGCAGGACCAGCGTGCGCCAGCCGGATCGGCCGCGCCTGAGCACGACGATGCCGGACGACAGTCGGGGACCGGCTGCTCGCGGCGTCATGCCCGGCGCCCTAGGCCGGCAGGATTGCCATGGCGGTTCCTTCGTCCAGTGGCAGGCGTCGGGCCGGAACTTCCCGACGGCACGCGGGCGCGACGGCGCTCAGTGGGCATCGGCCAGAATGGTGCATACCACCGATCGGCGGTCCCGCGGGCCATCGGACAGCTCTTCCCGGCTGCGGGTGCGCAGTTCTATGATTTCCCTCATCGGCGGCCTCCTGCGGCTCGGATCTGCCGGCGGATTGTAGGCCCGCCGCAGCCGATGGCCGAAAATGCGCGACGTATGCCGCTGCGAAAATCGATGCGAACCGACCTCGTCCACGACTGGAACCTGGAGCCGAAGGAGGCGATCGCCCTGCAGAAACGCCTGCGCGACCAGGTGATCCGCGAGGACCGGATCGGCACGGTCGAGCGCGTTGCCGGCATCGACGTCGGATTCGAGGACGGCGGGCGGATTACCCGCGCCGCGGTCGCGGTGTTGAGCTTCCCGGACCTGATTCTGGCGGATTCGGCACTGGTGCGCAGCCCGACCCGCTTTCCGTATGTTCCGGGCCTGCTGTCCTTCCGCGAGGCGCCGGCGGTCCTGGAGGCGCTGGCCCGGCTGGCACGGCCGCCCGACCTGATCCTCTACGACGGCCAGGGCATCGCCCATCCGCGCCGCTTCGGCGTGGCGAGCCACGTGGGGCTGCTGGCGGACATTCCGTCGATCGGCGTGGCCAAGACGCGGCTGGTCGGCGACTATGATATGGTTCCGCGGGACCGCGGAGCCTGGTCGGCGCTGAGCGCCGACGGCGAGGTGATCGGCGCCGTGTTGCGCACCCGGGCCGGCGTCAAGCCGGTCTTCGTTTCCATCGGCCACCGTGTCTGCCTGGCTTCCGCCGTCGCCTGGACGATGGCGTGCACGAGGCGCTTCAGGCTGCCGGAAACGACGCGCTGGGCCCATCGGCTCGCCTCGGGGCACTGAACCGGCCGCCGGGCACATGGGGATTGTGGAGTTCGGACGATGAAACTGCGCCACGCCGTTGCGGCTGCCTGCTGGCTTGCCAGCCAGCCCGCGGTCGCGCTGGCGGGCGCCTTCAAGCCCTATCCGGGCGCGCAGCTCGACGAGCGGACCACCGAGATCGCCAACCTGCGCGCCGCCGCCGCGCCCGGCAGCCCGGGGCGCAAGACCACGGTCTACGTTACCCCGCATGCCTACGACAAGGTGGTGGCCTACTACCGGAATCTCGGACGCGAGGCCGCACTGCCTGCACCGCCCGGCAAGCCGGGCAAGAAGCCGCCGGAAGCAAAGCCGCTGCGCCAGACCTACATCATCCTGGACAACGCGCCCGCCCTGCGGCTTTCCAAGCGCTGGGTCAAGGTCCAGAGCCCCTACGGTGGCTCGATCTGGGCCGAGGCTCCGAAGCCCGCGGACCAGCCCGAGCAGGAAATGACCGGAATACTCTACGTCGAGACCGAGTGAGCGCGGCTCGCCGCCTGGGGTATTTCCTCGTCCCTGGCGGATGCCCCGATCGGTTCGAGAAGGTACAGTTCGCAGGAAGCGTAGTGCTCGGCGATGCCGGCCACGCGCATCAGGGTCATGCGGCCCTGGTAGGGCACCGCGAATTCGCTTCCGACCGCGGTGCTCTCCGGCTTGACCAGCAGGCCGGGCACGCCGCCGCTTCCCGGCAGCTTCGGCAGGAAGATCGCCCTGGCCAGACGCTGCCGCTTCGGCTCGCCGGGCTCGGCGACGGGAAGCGCGATCATCGCCGTGTTTGGCTGGGACGAGATGACCTGCACGCCGAGTTCCAGCCTCGCCGAGATGACGCTGGCGCGGCGCACCGCGGTCACGTGCAGCGTCGCCGCATCGCGCGGCCGGATCGCCGCAATCTCGCCCACCTGAAGATCCGCCGGGCTTCCGGACAGGTGGCGCAGGGCAAAGCCGTCCGCGCTCTCGTTCAGGACTGCCCAGGTGGTGGCCGCAGGCAGATGGGCCGCCGCTGACTTGGGATCGTCGCTGCGGCGCTGAAAGGCCGCCTGGCCGATGAAGCTCCAGAGCGCATCGAACCCCGCGACGACTTCGACCCGCGGATGGAACAGCGCGCGCGGGAAGCGGCGCGAGGGCGGCGTGCCCCAGAGCGCGGCGAGGCTGCGCAGCATGAGGAAGTACTGGGGCCGGTCGGCGCTCCGGGGCAGGCCCAGCTTGGCCGGCGACATGCGCTTCTTCAGCCCGTCGAGTTGGGTCTGAAGATGCTGCACCAGCGGACCGCAGACCAGGATGAGATCGCCCTTGCGCGGCGTCACCTCGCCGCGCCGGCGCAGCGGCCAGCCGGGCCGCGCTTCGCCGGGACGCACCAGAAAACGCGACTTGTCGTTACGGGAGCGGGCGGCCAGTTCGATCGGGTCCAGGCTCGCCAGGTGGGCGTATCGGTCGACATAGAAGCGGACCTGGTCCAGGTCGCCGGGCGCGAATTTCCCCGGCTGGGCGAAGGCCAGCAGCAGCGATCTGAGGTAAATCTCCTCCGGCGTGGCTTCCTGGCCCTGCACCTGCAACCGGGCAAACCCGCGCTCCTGAGCGATGGCGTAGAGCCGGTGCATCTGCAGCCAAGCCGAATCGGGTGCCGGTGCATAGACCCGGTAGGCCAGCCTTTGCGATCGCAGCGCCAGTTCGAGCCCGGCCGAGACGGCCGCCCGCAGGTGCGCGGCGCTGCTTCGCCGGGTGCCACCCCGCGCCGCTTCGGCCGCCGCCAGGTAGCTCGCGCCCAGTTCGGCGAGGAGATCCTGGCTTGCCGAACAGGCCTGGATCTGGGCCGGCGGCAGCGGAACGGCGACGCGCCTGAGTTGTTCCTCGACCGAGGCGACCGTGGCCTCGGCCTTGTCGCGCAGCAGTTCGAGCATCTCCAGGCGCGCGCCCGGCCGCAGGTCCTCGCCGCGCACGCGCTGCGCCTGGCCGAGCAGGGCGCGCGCGGTCGCGGCCGGATTGTCCGGTGTCAGCGTGTCCAGCCAGCCTTCGAGATCGTCCGCGTGGAATCCGTCGGCGCGATCTGCAGGCGGACCGAGAAAAACTTGCCTGAGTAGTCTCTTGATGCCCATGACAGGGGTGCCGCGCCCGAGAGCCGATATTAGGCGGTTTTCGGCCCCGGCATGCCGTGCGGAAGTTCTCAGGCCGGGCCGCGCCCCGAGAGCCGGCAGCGATCCGGGCGGGTTGATAGAATGCGCGCCGTGTCCGAGCGGGTGGAACATACGGCCGTCCCCGTCGCCGCGCAGATTCCGGGTGAACTCACCTTCCGGTCGGCATGGCGATTCCTGTGCGCGCTTTTTCTTGCGGCGCTGTGCCCGGCGGCGGTCGCCTGCTGCGCGGCCGCCGGCGTCGTCATCGAGGCTCCCGCCGAGGTGCGGGATCTGCTGCGCAAACATCTGTCGGTCGCCCGGCGCGACCTGGCCGGACCGGACGAGGCCGAGCGGCTGCGGCTGATCCGCGATGCGCGCCGCGAAGCCGCCGCGCTGCTCGACACCGAGGGCTACTTCGCGCCAGTCATCGAGGTGCGAACCGACGGTGCGGGCAATGCCACACGGCTGGTGATTCAGGTGGATCCGGGGAGGCGGGCGCGCGTCGATACGGTCGACCTGCAGTTTGCCGGCGATATCGCCGGCCCGGGCGAGGATCGCGCGCAACGCCGCCGGCTGTTGCGGGACGCCTGGAGCCTGAAGCCGGGCGCGCCCTTCCGCCAGCAGGACTGGGACGCGGCCAAGCAGGCGGTCCTGCAGAGGCTGGTGGCCGAGGACTACGCCGCCGGGGCGATCGCCTCCAGCGCCGCCGAGGTCGACCCGGAGTCCGGCACGGTCGACTTGCGGGTGGTGCTGGACAGCGGTCCAGTATTCACGCTCGGTACGCTGGAAATCAGCGGACTGGAGAGATACACGCCGGAACTGGTCGAGCGCTACAGCACCCTGTCGCGCGGCGAGCGCTACAGCCAGGAGCGTCTGCTCGCGCTTCAGGGCGCTTTGCAGAACACCCCCTACTTCTCCTCGGTGACCGTGGACGTGGAACACGATCCGGCGAATCCCGACCTGGTGCCGGTGCGGGTGCAGGTCCGGGAATCGAAGCCGAAGCGGGTCAGCTTCGGCGCCGGCTACAGCAGCAATACCGGGTTTCGCGTCGAGGCCTCGTTCCGCCACGCCGATTTCCTCGATCGGGCCTGGCTGCTGCTGAGCGGGGTGCGCATCGAGCAGAGGGACCAGTTCGGCTATGCGGACGTGCTGTTGCCGCCCGGCGCCGGAGACTACCGGCACAGCGTAGGCGTGCTGGCCGAACGCACCGACATCCAGAACCTGGTCACCCGGCGGGCGGCGGTGGGCGCGGTGCGCACGCGCTCCCGCGGCCGCATCGAGACCCGCCTGTCGCTGAATTATCAGAACGAACTGCAGGAACCGGCCGACGCCCCCGAGACCCGGGCCAAGGCGCTGACCCTGAACGAGTCGTGGACCTACCGGAAGGTGAACAGCCTGATCGATCCGCGCGAAGGATACGTGCTGAACGGCCAGATCGGCGGCGCTGCCAAGGCGCTGCTGTCCGACCAGAACTTCGTCCGCTCGTACGTACGCTACCAGCACTATTTCCCGGTCGGCAGCGCCGACATGTTCACCGTCCGCGGCGAGTTCGGCTACACCGCCGCCGGGGCCAAGACCGGCATTCCCCAGGAGTTCCTGTTCCGCACCGGCGGCACCCAGTCGGTGCGCGGCTACGCCTACCAGAGCCTGGGCGTGGAGGAGGGCGACGCGGTGGTCGGCGGCCAGGTGCTCGCGGTGGCGAGCGCCGAGTACGTGCACTGGTTCGGCGAGCGGTGGGGCGCCGCCGCCTTCTACGACGCGGGCAATGCCTGGGATCCGGGCGATTCGGTGAAACTGTTCCCCGGCTACGGCCTGGGCGCGCGCTGGCGCAGCCCGGCCGGCCCGCTGGCGCTGGACGTCGCTTACGGCCAGCGGGACAGCAAGGTCCGGCTGGAATTCTCCGTGGCGATCGCCTTCTGAATGGCCACGGACCCGACCGATACGCCGCCCCCCGTGCCGGCGTCGCGCGCCAGGATACGGATCTGGCTGCTCGCCGCGCCGCTGCTGGTGGTGCTCGTCCCCCTGGCCCTGGCGGGCTGGCTCGTGGCGTCCGAGTCCGGACTGCGGGCGCTGGCCGGCGCGGCGCAGCGGCTGAGCGCGGGCGCCGTGCAGATCGAGGGCGCGACCGGCACGTTGTCCGGGCCGCTGGCGATCGACCGGCTGGGCGTGAGCGTGCCCGGACTGCGGATCGAGGCCCGCGATGTCGCCCTGGACTGGGATCCGTGGCGGCTGGCCGAGCAGCGGCTGGAAGTGCGCGAACTGCGGGCCGGGACACTGCGCGTCGCCACGGCGGAATCCGACGAGCCACTGCGTGCGCCGACGTCCTTGTCGCTGCCGCTGGCGGTGCGGATCGAGCGCGCGCGCGTCGGCACGCTGGCGCTGGCGAGCCTGGGGGCTGATGGGGGCGAGGACGAGGGCCAGGAACCCCTGGTCGTGCTGCACGAACTGGAGGCGCGGGCCGGGAGCGACGGCCGCCTGCATCGCATCGAGAGCCTGTCGCTCGCCGGCCCGATGGGTCGGCTGGAACTGGACGGCGATCTCGGCGGCGAGCCGCCGTTCCCGCTGCAGGCGAGGATCCGCCTGACCGGCAGCCGCGACGGGAAAGCGTTCCGGGCGGCCGGCACCGCGGCCGGAACCCTCGAAGCATTCTCGGTGGGCGCCGAGGCGGACGGATTCGGGCTGGCCGGCAGCGCCCGGGTCGATGCCGCGCCTTTCGCGCCGGTGCCGTTCTCCAGGATCGAGCTGCGGCTTCCCGCGCTCGATCCGGCGGCGCTGCACGAAGGCGCGCCGCGGGCGACGCTGGATGTCGCCGCCGACCTGCGCCCGCTGGCAGGCTCGGCCGGCGGCCCGCAGGACTGGGTCCTCGCCGGGCCGGTACGCCTGTCCAATGCCTCGCCGGGTCCCCTGGACCTCGGACAACTGCCGGTCCGCTCGGCCTCCGCCGCGCTGCGCTGGGAGGCCGGGAAACTGAGCTTGGCGGATCTGGACCTGGCCTTTGCCGGCGCAGGTGGCGGACGCGGCAGCGCCGAATGGGACGGCAAGCTCCTGAGCGCGACGCTGGCCGTGGCGAACATCGACCTGAAGGCGCTCGTTTCGACGCTCAAGCCGACCCGGCTCGCCGGGACGATCGAGGCGGGCGTCGATGCCGGCGCCCAGCGGGTTAAGGCACGGCTGCGCGAACCGCGCTTCCAGGCGAGCTTCGACGCGGCGCACAGCGGCGGCACGCTGACGGTCGATGCCGCCCGGATCGAGGCCAAAGGTGCCGTCCTGACCGCCGCCGGCCAGATGGCGCTCGGCGGCGACCGGGCCTTCGACTTCCGCGGCCAGCTCGTCCGCTTCGACCCCAGCCTGTACGCCGAGCTGCCGAAGGCGCGGCTGAATGCCGACGTGGCAGCCAGCGGGAGGCTGCTGCCGGGGCTGCGCCTGGCGGCGGAGTTCTCGCTGCGCGACAGCGTGCTCGACGGCCAGCGGCTCGACGGCCGGGGCCGCGTCGAGGTGTCGCCCGGCCGGCTGGAGAAGGGCGACGTCGCGCTGGATTTCGGCGGCAACCGGCTGACGGCGCAGGGCAGCTTCGGCCGGCCGGGCGACCGCCTCGCGGTCAGCCTCGCGGCGCCGCGGCTCGGCGTGCTCGGCCACGGCATCGAGGGTTCGCTCGACGGAAACGGCGTCCTGACCGGCACGTTGGCGCGTCCCGCGGCGGAACTGGAACTGGAGGCCGCCGGCCTGCGGCTGCCCGGGGAGCACCGGGTGGCGCGCCTGCAGGCAAGGGCGAGCCTCCGGGACGGAGTCGACGGCCAGTTCGACCTCACGGCGGACTTGGAAGGCTGGCAGGCGGGGCGCGCCGGGGAGCCGCTGGTCAGCCAGGCCAGGCTGGAGGTCCGCGGCGTGCGCCGCGAGCACGCGCTCAGCCTGTCCGGGCGCCTGGGCGGCGAGCGGACGTTTGCCGCCGAGGCCGCGGGCGGGCTGGCAGACGGCCCGGTGTGGACCGGCGCGCTTACACGCCTGAAGCTCACCGGCAAGCCGGCGGTGGAAAGCGCCGCGCCCGTGGCCCTGCAGTTGTCGCCGCAGCGGGTGACGGTCGGCGCGGCCGAGCTTCGCGTCGATGCCTGGCGCATACGCCACGCGGAGACCGTGTGGACGCCGGATTCGCTGGCCACGCGCGGCGGGTTCTCCGGCCTGCCTGTCGGGATCGGCCTGGACCCGGAGCGCGGCGTGGTGCTCGCGGGCGAGGAACTGAAGCTGGGCGGCGAATGGGACGTGCGGCTCGCCGGCCATGTCGATGGGACGGCGCGCGTTTTCCGCGAGGAAGGCGACCTGGTGCTCGCCGGCGATGCGCCGGTCAGCCTCGGCCTGGAACGGCTGGAGGCGCGGCTGAGCGCCGAAGCCGACCGGATCGCCTGGTCGCTGGATGGGGCGGGCCGGCGCATGGGCGAGTTGTCCGGCGCGGGGACCGCCCTGGCGGAGCGGGCCAGGGGCGGGTGGCGGCTCGCGCCGGACGCGCCGCTTGCTGGAAGCGTCCGGGTGGTCGTGCCCTCGATCGACTGGATCGGGCCGTTCGTGAGCAGCAACCTGCAGACCGGCGGCGGCCTGCGGGCCGAGTTCTCGATCACCGGCAGTGCCGCGGCGCCGCGCGGCGAGGGCACGATCCGGGGCGAGGGACTGAGCGTCGGCCTGATCGAGCAGGGCATGCGGCTCACCGACGGCCAACTGCTCGTGACCCTGGACCAGGAGCGCGTCCGCCTGGAGAAGCTCGAGCTGGCGAGCGTCACCCGCGTGAAGCCGAGCGAGGCGCGGATCGACTTCGCAAGGCTCACGGCGCAGCCCGGGCGGCTGACCGCTTCCGGCGATCTGGAACTCGCCAGCGGCCGCGGCACGCTGCGCCTGGAGGCCGACCGGGTGAGCGTGATGCAGCATCCGGACCGCTGGGTGATGGTGTCCGGCAAGGGCAACCTGCTCTCGTCCGGCGGCGGTCTTGCGCTCGAAGGCCAGGTGCAGGTGGATGCGGGCAACTGGGAACTTGCCCGGGAGCAGGCGCCTACCCTCTCGGACGACGTGGTGGTCAAGGGCCGCCGCCAGGCCGCCGGGCGCGGCGGGCCCATCAGCGTGGACCTGCGGGTGCAACTGGGCGACAGCTTCTTTTTCGAGGGGCGCGGGCTGGAAAGCCGGCTCACAGGCGAGGTCCGGTTACGCAGCGACGGCAAGGGGCCGCTGCGCGCCACCGGCTCGATCCGCACCCGCGGCGGCACCTTCGACGCCTACGGGCAGCGGCTGACGATCACCCGCGGCATCGTCAATTTCCAGGGACCGCTCGAGAATCCCGGCCTGAACGTTCTGGCCCTGCGCACCGGGCTGCAGGTCGAGGCCGGCGTGAGCGTGACCGGAACGGTGCTGAATCCCAAGGTGGCGCTGTATTCCGATCCAAACGTGCCCGACCCGGAGAAGCTGTCCTGGATGATCCACGGACGCCCGCTCGACGCCGGCGGCACCGACTCGGCCCTGCTCCTGGCAGCCGCCGGCGCGATCCTGGGCAGCCAGACCGATGGCGTATCGAGACAGCTGACCCAGAGCCTGGGCATCGACGATTTCACTGTGACCTCGGGCGATCTGACGGCGGGCCCGACACGCATGCCGGCCAGCACCGTGGCGAGCGGGACGAGCTCCACACGCAGCCGGACAGTGGCCGGCCAGATCGTCCGGGTCGGCAAGCGGCTGTCCGACAGCGCCTACCTGAGCTTCGAGCAGAGCCTGGTCGGCGCCTCCAGCGTGGTAGCGCTCACCTACAAGCTCACGCGCCGGCTCTCGCTGATCGGCCGCGCCGGCGCGGACAACGCGATCGACCTGCTATACACGATCGCCTTCGATTGAGGGAATTTCCCCGCGGCCCGCGACTCTGAGCAGGCAGGGACGAGACGAGGAGACCGGAATGAACGATCAGGAGAATGCGGATGGCAGCGAGATCGCCACGCTGGGCGGCGGCTGCTTCTGGTGCCTGGAGGCGGTGTTCGACGAACTGCGCGGCGTGCGATCGGTCGAGTCGGGCTACTGCGGCGGAAGGAGCGCGAGCCCGACCTACCGCCAGGTGTGCGAGGGCGACACCGGGCACGCCGAGGTGGTGCGCGTGGCCTTCGATCCGAAGCTCGTCTCCTATCGCGAGATCCTGGAGGTGTTCTTCGCCATCCACGACCCGACAACCCGCAATCGCCAGGGCAACGACGTGGGCACCCAGTACCGCTCGGCGATCTTCCACCACTCGGCGGAGCAGAAGGCGACCGCCGAGGCGTTGATCGCCGAGCTTGACGGCCGCGGCCTGTGGAGCGGCCCGATCGTCACCGAGGTGGTGCCCGCGGCGCCGTTCTACCCGGCCGAGGACTATCACCAGGAGTATTTCCGGCACAATCCGGCCCAGCCCTACTGCGCCTTCGTCGTGGCGCCGAAGCTGGCCAAGTTCCGCAAGAGCTTCCTCGACAAACTGAAGAAATGAACGGGCGCGGCGCGCCCTTCACGATCGCATCGACCCGGAGAGCATCCACATGAGCGAAACCACCACTTCCAGCGGCCTTGTGTACGAAGACCTGACCATGGGCGCGGGCGCCGCGGCCCAGGCCGGCGACCGCGTATCGGTGCATTACACCGGCTGGCTGACCGACGGGCGCAAGTTCGATTCGAGCAAGGACCGCGGCGAGCCCTTCGACTTTCCCCTGGGGGCGGGCCGCGTGATCCGCGGCTGGGACGAGGGGGTGCAAGGCATGCAGGTCGGCGGCGTGCGCAAGCTGACCATCCCGCCCGATCTCGGCTACGGGGTCCGCGGCGCGGGCGGCGTCATCCCGCCGAACGCGACGCTCGTCTTCGAGGTGGAACTGCTGGGCATTGCCGGCAAGGGCTAAAAACTTGATCTGAATCGTGTCGGGGCCCCGGCGGGGCCGCTAGCATCCGGCTCCAGCGCCCGATCCCGGCCCCGCGCATGCTCCCCTCGCCGCCCGCTCCCCGCAAGATTCGTCCCGAGCACATCGTCCGCGCGCTCGCCGCGGGCTGGAGGGTACTGCGCGGCAACCTGGCGGTGAGCGTCGGCTCTGCCACGGTGTTCGCCGTGATCGGCCTGATCCTGATCGGCACGGTGGTGGCCCTGGACATGGCGCCGCTGATCCTTCCCCTGGCCGGCGGTTTCATGCTCGTCGGCCCGGTGCTGCTCGCCGGTTACTTCAACGTCTACCGGCAGGCCGAAGGCGGCGGGCGGCCGGGCTTCGCCGACTACCTGGCCGGCTTCAGGAACGCCCCCGGCGAACTGTGGGTGCTGGCGCTGGTCTGCGCGTTCCTCTTCCTGGTCTGGATTACCGACGCCGCGACGATCTACAGCTTCATGATCGGCCGCACCGCGGTGCTGCTGCGCGACCTGCTTCCACCCGAGGGCGATGTGCTCGCCTTCGAGCTCTACGGCTCCCTGATGGGCAGCGTGCTCGCCTTCATCATCTACGCGATCTCCGCCTTCGCCGTGCCGCTGCTGTTCGACAGGCGCGCCGCGCTGGCAGCGGCAGTGGCCGCTTCGGTGCGGGCCGTGTTCGGCGGCTTCCTCCCGGCGCTGCTCTGGGCGCTGCTGCTGGCGGTGGCCGTGATCGCGAGCATCCTTGCCCTGCCGCTGCTGCTGATCGTCCTGCCGTGGCTGGCCTACGCCAGCTACGCGCTTTACCGCGAGATCTTTCCGCTCTGAAGCGCCCGAAACGCGAAAGGTGTTGCGCGGAATGCGGACTGGCGTCGAATTCGCGGATCTTCCCTCACGAAAGGCTTGACACGATGCCATCGGCTTGATCATGCTTGCCGCGTTCCCGCGGGAGAGCGGGAAGCGCAGTTACGGTGCAATCAAAACAGGAGACCCGATGATGGCTACAACGAAGAAACCTGCTGCCAAGAAACCCGCTGCGAAGAAGCCCGCCGCCGCCAAGGCTGCTCCGGCCAAGAAGGCCGCCGCGAAACCGGCCGCCGCCAAGAAGGCCGCCCCGGCGAAGAAGCCGGCCGCTGCCAAGCCGGCCGCCGCCAAGAAGGCTGCCCCCGCCAAGAAGGCCGCAGCGCCCAAGGCTGCCGCCAAGCCCAAGGTCAAGCGCACGCCCAGCGCCGCCTTCATGAAGCCCATGACCCCGAGCGAGGTGCTGTCCTCGATCATCGGCGGCACGCCGATGCCGCGCACCGAGGTGGTCAAGAAGGTCTGGGAGTACATCAAGAAGAACAAGCTGCAGGACGAGATCAACAAGCGCATGATCAACGCCGACGAGAAGCTCAAGGCGCTGTTCGGCGGCAAGGCGCAGGCCTCGATGTTCGAACTGACCAAGTTCGTCAGCGGCCACCTCAAGCCGAAGGCCTGAGTCGCATCCGGTGTGACGCGCCGCCGCCCCGCTACGGCCCGGGGCGGCGGCGCCGCAGTTCTCCTCCCCGCGCTTTCGCGCATCAACCTCCTTCGATCAGGTCCCGCGCGCCGAACAGGAACGTGCGCAGCGCGTTTCCGCTGATTCTGCCCGGTGCGCTCCGCCGGCAGCCGAAGCCCTTAGAATCGTCATGTGGCCGGCGGCCTGGCGCAGCCGGCAGGAGGAGGAGACGATGGCGCAGATCACGGACTTCAGCAACGGCATCAGCGCGATAGACGGCGGCTTCGGCCGGCCCCAACTCGCCGCGATCCATCTTCTGGTGGAGGCGGACCGCGCGGCGCTCATTGACACAGGCACCTACGAGTCGGTGCCGCGGGTGCTGGAGGCGCTCGCCGAGCGTGGCCTGAAGCCCGGGCAGGTCGATTACGTCATCCTCACCCACATCCACCTCGACCACGCGGGCGGGGCCGGCCTGCTCATGCAGCGGCTGCCCGGCGCCATGCTGGCGGTTCATCCGCGCGGGGCACGGCACATGGCCGACCCCTCGAAGCTGGTGGCCGGTACGGTGGCGGTCTATGGCGAGGCGGCCACCCGGCGCATGTACGGCGACATCGTTCCCGTGGATGCGCAGCGCATCGTCGAGACTGCGGACGGTAGCGTGCTGCGGCTGGCGGGACGCGAACTGCTGTTCCTAGACACGCCGGGCCACGCGCGGCACCACGTGTGCATCGTGGACCGGGGCAGCGGGCACGTCTTCGCCGGCGACACCTTCGGGCTGTCCTACCGCGAACTCGACCGCGACGGCCGCCAGTTCGTCTTCCCGACCACGACGCCGGTGCAGTTCGACCCGCAGGCGCTGCACCGCTCGATCGAGCGGCTGCTCGCGTTCGGGCCCGGGGCGATCTACGTGACCCACTACAGCCAGGTGCGCGAGGTGCCGCGGCTGGCCGCCGACCTGCACAGGCTGATCGACGCCCACGTCGAACTGGCCCTGCGAGAGAAGGATGCCGGCGAGGCGCGCCTGAAACGGCTGGAGGTCGGCATCGAGGCAATCCTCCTGGAGGAGGCGCGGCGTCACGACTGGCGCATCGGGCGGGAGCGCCTGCTGGCGCTGATGGCGATGGACATCGGCCTGAACGCCCAGGGGCTGGACGTCTGGCTCGACAGCGGCAAATCGGCCTAGAGCGCGATCGAGGCCGGATCCGCGGCGATCGCCTCGATCTGCAGGTCCGCGTCCTCCGGCGCGGCGCGGTGCAGCGCGATCAGCCGTTCTGCGACCGCCTGCCAGTGTTCGGCGCCGTCGGCGGCGGCCTGCGAAAGCGGTGCGAGATCCCCCCGCTCCGCCGCCTGCCGGTAGGCGCGGCCCAGCGCGGGAAAGATCTCGCGGCGCATGCCTTCGTGATTGGCGAAGTAGAAGTGCACAGAGCTCGCCGCCTCCCGCTCGATCAGCCTGGGCAGCGTGGACAGGCAGTCGGCCAGGTTGTCGCGCACCGCGCGGGCGAGGATCTCGGCGCGCCGGTTCCGCAGCGCCGATACCATCCTCTTCCAGGTCGGGCCGAGCAGGCGCTCGGCCAGGCCCTCGCCGACCTCGTGCAGGATCACCGCCTCGGTCTCGGCGTCGGTCATGCGCTCCAGCGCCTGTCGCGGATCCTCGTCGAAGCCGTGGCCCGCCAGCGCCGCCCGCAGCGGGCCGTCGGCCTTCTTCAGCTGCCAGAGCTCGGCCTTCTCCCAGAGCCAGCGGCGCAGGGCGTCGCGGCGCAGGTAGATCGCTCCGCCCTGGAAGGCGGCGGGGATCGCGGTGATGTCGCGAGCATACTCGCGGCCGCTGACCAGCACGTCGAAGCCGTCCCGCGTCTCGCGATGAAGCAGTTCGGCGAGGAAGAAATGCGGCTTGTGGAAGCGGCCGTAGCCGCCGCCGTAGACCAGGCCGTGGCGAGCGAGCTGCCGGTTGATGCGAACCGCGTCGAAGGGGTCGAAGCACGCCTCGCCGAGCGGGAGCGGGGTGAAGTCCTCGGTCTCCACCTCGCCCCACAGCGCCTCCCGGCCGGTGAGCCAGCGACCCAGGTCCTCCCTCGGCGGCGAGGCGCCCAGCGGAATGTCGTGCTCCCAGCGGAAGAACTCGCGCATCTCGAGCAGGTAGGTGCACATCGTCATCTCGCGCGCGTGGCGGGCGTCCGAGATGTGGCAGTTGCGCTGTACCGCGTCGACCAGGCGGTGCAGGTCGCGGATCATCGCGCCCCCCGCCGCCGCAGCTCGAAGGCGGCCACGGACG
>DATMWM010000109.1:0-5438 GCA_035562535.1 Rhodocyclaceae bacterium
TCCTTGAGCTTCTCGCGATACGCCTTCGCCGCCTCGAGCGCCTCGGGGCGAACCCGCCCGTCCCAGCCGCGCTCCTCGCCGCGGCCGTGCGCGCGGCCCGGCCTGCCCGCCGCGACCGAGGCGTCCGGGACGGTGGCGGCCGGGTCGAAGGGCGCCGAGCGGTTGAGGTCCTCGAAATACAGCTTCTCGCCGTCGAAACCCAGCGCTTCCCCGGCCGCCCGGTAAGACTCGAAGGCGACCGTCGGGTCGATGTCCAGATCGAAGGACAGGCCGAAGGCGATCAGCTTGCCGACGACCACGGAATCCACCTCGGTCCAGGGCGCCACGCGCGTGAGTTCCAGCGCGCCGTACTCCGGCGGCGGCGCGCTGGACGCGATCCAGGCGTTCACCCCGCGGGTGTAGGCCGAGATCGCCGCCCGCGTCTGCGGCGACAGCGCCGCCCAGGAGCGCTCCGCCGCGCGGCGCAGGCCGATGGTGCGCAACTGGACGTCGCTCGCCAGCGCGCCCGAACCGAGCAGCTCGGCGAGCGTGCCGCTGGCCAGCCTCCGGTTCTGGTCCATCTGGAATAGCCGGTCGCGGGCGTGCACCCAGCCCTGCAGGAAGAACGCATCCGCCTCGTTGTTGGCGCGTACGTGGTAGATGCCTTCGGTGTCCTGGGTGATCTGGGCGGCGGCCTTGAGCCCGGGAATGCGCTCCGGCCGGCTCTCCTGCGGGTCGGCTGCGCCCGCGGCCGAGAGGCTGAGCAAGGCTCCGAGCAGCGATGCGGCGACGAGCTTCTTCACTCTGTGACCTCCTTCCGGCGTTTGTAGGGATGTTGTGGCGGGGATGTTGAGCGGCGGCGCAGGCCCAGTCAAGCGGCAGTGCGGCAGGCGGTCGGCACGGCGCCCGGGCCGCCCCGTCGCGCGAACCGGAAAGCAAGCCACATACCGGAGAACCCCGGCGCCGCCGGGCCGATTTATGACGTTGGTCAACGCATCCGCCTTCTGGGTCCGGGAGAATTTGCGCGCCGCACAAGTTCGCAGAACAGAGGCAGGCGGCACCGCTCCATCGATCCGTTCGCAACCTGACCAGGAGGGCTCCCGTGAATCGATTCCCACGACTCATCCTTGCCGTGCTCGCCATGCTCGGCCTGGCGCTGCCCGCGGCGGCGCCCGCCGCCGACGAGGCGCGCGATGAATCCAAGCCTTTGCACCACACCAACGCTTTCGTGTGCAAGCGCTGCCACCTCGAGATCTTCCGCAGCTGGGAGAAATCGATGCACGCCAATAGCTCGGCGCTGAAGAACCCGCTGCACGGCGCGTTCTATCAGGCGACGGTCGGCGATCCGACCCAGGAAGGCGTGCTGGCCAAGGAGACCGGGAAGTACCCCGAGTGCCTGAACTGTCACGCGCCGAGCGCCGCGCTGGACAAGAAGACCAAGCTGGACGCGGTCTCGGCCTACGCCGAGGGCGTGAACTGCGTGGCCTGCCACATGCTCAAGAATTACAGGGGCACCAAGGCCGCGGACGGCCAGCCGCAGCGCGGCATCGCCGCCTACGAGGTGTCGGCCAACGCGCTCATGGCTCCATCCGGGATCAGCTACGCGCCGGTCAAGCCGACCGAGGCCCAGAAGGGTAACCCCGCGGTCAAGCCCTACCATCCCTATCTGCGCGAGGGCAACGCGGCCATGCGCACCAACGACGCCTGCATGGGCTGCCACGAGGAGCGCTCCAACCCGAAGGGCGCCCCGCTGTGCGTGACCGGCGAGGAAGTCCGCGCCTCAGGCTCGTCGGCCACCTGCCAGTCCTGCCACATGCCCAAGGTCGACGGCATCACCGACCACAGCATGGCCGGCGGCCACAGCGCCGACATGGTCCGGCGCGGTGTCGTGATGCAGATGAATGGCAAGGTCGAGGGCGAGCGGATCAAGGCCAGGCTCACCCTGACCAATAAGCTGCCGCACGCCTTCCCCACCGGCGCACCGTTCCGGCACATGGTGGTCAACGTGCGCGCCTATGACAAGGACGGCCAGCTCCTGTGGGAGAACTTCAAGGCCAACCCGGCCGCCGAGGACCCGCAGTCCGCCTTCCACTACGTGCTCGGCAACGAGAAGGACCAGATCGCCCAGCCGCCGGCGGCGACCAAGGTGCTGGCCAATACGCGGCTCAAGCCGAACGAGACGCGGGAGTTGAACTACGACATCCCGGCGGCCAACGTCGCCGTCGTGCGCGCCGAGGCGCTCTACAACGTGCTCGCCCCGCCGCTGATCGCCCAGATGGGCGACAAGCTGCCGAAGGAGATGACCGCCAACAAGGTAGCGGCCACCGCCGAGTTCTGGCGCTGACGCGGCCCGCGGGGCGGGTGGCGCCCGCCCCGCTTGCAGCCGGGAGCGCACTCGCGGTCCCGGCTTTCGGCGCCCCGCGGCCATTGCTGCATCGCAATATCCTCTGTTATATTGCCGCTTCCGAGCTTCCCGCGCTGCCCGTTCGGCAGCCCGCTCATGACCATCATCGATGATCCGACCCTCGCAGTGATCGCCCGTTTCGTGGGTGATGCGTCCCGGCTGGACCCCTCGGATCCGGAGTTCCTGCGCGTACAACTGGACGCGATCGGCGCCTACGTCCGGCGCTTCCCGGCGAATGAGCGCGATGCCCGGGCGCTGGAGTGGATCGAACTGAACGCCGAGCGATACCGCAGGGAGTGGCAGATGCGCGCGGCGGTCGAGGTCCTGGCCCGTGCCCGCTGTCCCGACTGCCCGCTGTCCGGCGGCGACGAGGCACGCCCGTGCACCGTCCATGCGCGCTGGCTCGCTCTGCTGCAGCGCTACGCGGCGGACGAGTTGACTTCCCACGACTACGTCGAGCAGACCCTGGAACTGCTGCGCGAGAACAAGGACCTGCTGAAGGTCGGCGGGCGGTGCGGTGATGCCCGGATACCCGCCGAGGCGGAGCTTTCGGCCTGCTGACCCACCGTCCCTCGTTTGACCCCGGTCAACAACCGGCACGCAGCGGGTGGTAGCGTCTGACGTCGTATCGACGCCGGGAGTGAGGACGAATTGGAATCCGTATCTGCCATAGACCCGGTCCGGTTCCTGGAACGGGCGCCCGTGTTCCGCGGCATCGCGGCCTCGCGCGTCGAGGCGCTGATGAAGGGCTGCTCGCAGCGCTGGGTCAAGAGGGGCCAGATCGTCTATCGCAAGCGCGCGATTGCGCGCGCCTGCTATTTCCTGCTGGCCGGCAAGGTCAAGCTGTTCCTGCTGTCCGCGGGCGGCGACGAGCGGATCACCGACGTGATCTCGCCCGGCCAGTTCTTCGGCGAGGTGGAACTGTTCAGCCGGCAGCCCTATCTCGCATTCGCCGAGGCGCTGCAGCCCTCCCGGTACATCGTCATCGGCCGCGAGATCATGCTGCGGGCGATGGAAGACGAGCCGCTCCTCGCGGTGCGCATGCTGGCCCAGGTCGCCATGCGGCGGATCAGCATGGAGCAGGATCTGGAATCGTGGTGCTTCGAGGGCGGCGACTGCAGGCTGATGCGCTACCTGCTCGGGGACGGCTCGTCCGCACGCGCCGCCGGTGGCGAGGCCACGGTCCGCCTGGGATCGCGCAAGGGAGAGATCGCGGCGCGGATCGGCGTCGCCCCGGAGACCCTGTCCCGCATCCTCCGGGAGTGGGCCGACCAGGGCCTGATCACGGTCCTCGGCAGCGAGATCACGCTGCACGCTCCCTTCTTCGCCCGGGCCGAGGCGATCGCCGGCGGCGAGCCCCCGGCCGAATCCCGCCTCGAAGCCGCGCTCGCCGCGGCGCGGTAGCGGGCGCCGGGCTCAGATACCGGAGGCGCAGCGGTAGGGACAGGCGGACAGATGGGTGTGCTTCCAGCCGCAGCTCGCCGCGCCGGAGCAGGAGATCAGCTGCGCGCTCACCCTCACCCGCTCGGCGCCGCCGTCCCCGCCGAGCGTTTCGACCGAATGATCCAGCGTGACCAGCACCCGGTTGCCGAGCAGCTTGCAGCCGAACTGGACGGTATTGGAGCGGTGTTCCATCGGGGATCCCTGTCTGCCGGAGAGCAGCGGGAGGAACTATAGGTCCGATCCCGGGGCGCATGCCGTGAGATAGTCGCGGACATCGCTTGCGCCACGCAGTCCGCCCCCACCCGTCCCGAACGCGGAGATCGCGTGGTTCTTCGGGCCGCGCCGGTACGGACCGAGACCGGCAAAAGAAAGGCCGGAGCGGTGTTCGGCCCCGGCCGTCGAGTTGCGGAGATCAGTTTCAGGTTCGACGTTATCACTTGGGGAAGAATCCGCCATCGGGACCCGGAGCGTGCTGCCGCCCGCAGCCTCCCTATGACCGGCGTTCTCAGCGGACGGCCACCCGGCGTCGGCGCCGGAGCAGATCGCGCTCGTCGATGGTATATTCGCAGCCGCTTATGATCTGCGCACAGAGGAGACGTCACCCTTGATCGACATCCGATTCGGCGAGAATACCGAAGTCATCGCCAACGTCCGCGGCTTCGAGATCGTCACCGACCAGCCGGTCGCCGCCGGCGGCAGGAATTCCGCGCCCGACCCCTTCACGCTATTCCTGACCTCGGTGGGCACCTGCGCCGGCTATTACACGCTCAAGTACTGCAAGGCCAACGGTATCGATCCCGCCGCGGTGCGGCTCAAGCTGACCGCCATCCGCGACATCCAGACGCGGCGGATGACGAAGCTGCGCACCGACGTGCATCTGCCCGAGGGCGTCGATCCGCGGCATCACGAAGGCATACGCGTGGCGATCGACGAATGCGCGGTCAAGAAGGCGATGCAGGACATGCCGGTGTTCGAGGTGCGCTTCGGCTGAAGCGGAATATCCCCGCTGTTCCGGGCGGGACGCGCACCCCGATCGGGTAGACTCGCCCCAGCATCCGGTACCGCCCCAAAATCCATGACCGACCGAAACGCGTTGCCCAGCCCGCCGGCCACCGGCCGCCGCGACCTCGACCTGGCGCACCTGCGCCTGCAGAGCAGCATGGAGGACCTCTGGCGCGCGCTGGAGCGCGGCACCCGGGAGGAAGCAATGACCTGCACGGTCGGGCTTCTGGCCGGGCTTCGCGCCGACTACACGGGTGAGGAATCCCTCATGCGGCGCAGCGCCTATCCCGACCTGGACAATCACCTGGAAGCCCACGCGACGCTGGAAAGCGGATTCGTCGCCCTGGTCCGCCGCATCCGCGACGGCGGCCCGGACCTCGGCCCGGCGGACCGCGACGCCCTGCGCGCCGTTCTGCGCCGGCTCGCCGGCGATCTCGCCGCACACGTGCGCGGCGCCGACTGCGCACTGGCGCGCTTCCTCGATTCCGCCGGCGTTCCCGACCGGGCGTAGTCTCGCTGCGCGCGTCAACTGGCGGTCAGGCTGCAGGGGAAACCCGGAACGGCCCGAGAGGGCCTGGTCTATCGACTTGCTGGCGGAGAGGGCGGGATT